>DATLYB010000363.1:0-9019 GCA_035575215.1 Chitinophagales bacterium | reverse complement strand
CCGCCACTTTGCCGGCAATCATAATGTCTGTCGCCCTGCGGATGGCATCCACCAATGATTCCCGGCAGCCATATTTGTTGTCGAATTTGGATTTGGTGACAGAGTCATTCACGTTGATGCAGGGCAGCGGCAGCTTGCCTTTTCGCATCCGTTCATAGAGGCGGTGAACACCGGTGGTGGTTTCTTCCGAAATGCCCCGGATGCCGGGTACCAGCTCAGGAAACTTATCCAGCACGACATTGGTGAGGTCGCCCCCGTCATCCAAAATCATGTTAAGCGGCTTGCTCTCATCTCCGAAAAAGAGCGTTTGTTCGATACACCAGTAGAATTCTTCTTCGGTCATCCCTTTCCATGCGAACACAGGAATCCCTTTAGCGGCAATGGCTGCAGCGGCATGGTCTTGGGTGGAGAAAATGTTGCAGGATGACCAGGTGACTTCCGCACCCAGCTCAATCAGCGTTTCAATCAGCACGGCAGTCTGAATCGTCATGTGCAGGCAGCCGGCTATGCGCGCGCCTTTGAGAGGTTTCTTCTTTCCGTATTCCTGGCGCAATGCCATCAATCCCGGCATTTCGGCTTCGGCAAGCCGAATCTCTTTTCTCCCCCAATCGGCTAAGGTAATATCGCGCACTTTATGGCGAATTGTGGTGTCAAGCATGGTTGTTGAAATTTTCGGCAAAGATAAGGATTTAGACAGCAGACATAAGCTGCGGTCCGGCTGTTTGTTTCATTTCAATCTTTAATTTTGCCTTAACGCCCATGCATCATCTTTTCGAAGGCACGGATTTATTTCTGGTTAAGGAATTAAAAGCAGACGCCATTCAAACGCAGGGTGAGAACAAAAAACATTTGCTTATCATTTGTAAATCCGCTTCCGGATTAAGTGACGATGAGCGTTTGCTGCTGCAGAAAATTCTGAAATCAGTGCATCTCGAATTGGATGATGCCGCTTGGATGACTGCTGAAAATATACCTCCTTTTTACAAGCTGAAATCGGGGATTCTTTTTAAAAAGCTTTTCCTGTTCGGAATCACTCCTGCTGATGCGGGATTGATTGTGAATTACTCCGATTACACACCTTTCCGATTTCAGGATACCGAAATCCTTGTTTGCGACAGCCTTTCGGCCATTGCCGCCAGCGATAAACTGAAATCGCTTCTTTGGAAAGCCTTAAAGAGCTTGTTTGGCACCCATTGAGCATGTTCACCGGCAAGCTGGTCTTTGCAACAAATAACCTGCACAAACTGCAGGAAGCCGTCCACATCCTCACCCCGGCAGTTCAACTGCTGAGCCTGAACGATATCGGCTGTTTTGACGCGCTGCCTGAAACGCATCCAACACTGGAAGAAAATGCCGCTGAAAAAGCCCTTTGGGTTTACAGTAAATATAACGTCAACTGCTTTGCTGAAGACACCGGCTTGGAAGTGGATGCCCTGAACGGGGCACCGGGCGTTTACTCAGCCCGCTATGCAGGGGTTGGAAAAAGCAGCCGTGACAACATCCGGCTGCTGCTTGAAAGGATGAAAAACATCGCCAACAGGAAAGCCCGCTTCCGGGCCGTTATCGCCCTGATTATGAATGGTAATCAATATTTGTTTGAAGGCGTGGTGAACGGGCAGATACTTCCTGAGCCTCAGGGAGAAAAGGGCTTTGGCTACGACTCTGTTTTTCAGCCTGAAGGCTTCGCTGTTTCCTTTGCCCGGATGAGCATCGCTGAAAAAAGCAGAATCAGCCATCGAAAAAAAGCCTTAGACCGGTTGGCGGAGTTTCTGAGAAGGTGTTAGATTCCAGCGGATGTTTCCCTCATTGCATCTTTTTGGGTGCGCCTTTCACGCTTTCGTTTTTCACCGATGCTTCCAGGTCGTTCAATTCGCCCGTCAGATAATCATATTCGGTTTTTATATCCTCAAATATCTCAGCCAGCTTGTCTTTCTTTGATTCTGCCAGCAGCATTTCCTTATCGAGCAGCTCTTTGGCGAGCCGGATGGTTTTCAGCGCTGCTTCTTTTTGATTGAAGATGCCTGCCTGGGTATAAGCCAGCCGGTAGCCCAGGTCTCCGATGCCGAGGTCGGGCGTTTTGCGGGCGGCTGCGGCATACAGCTCGATTGCCCGGGTGAAATCATCCACGGCTTTGTCATATTTCTTTTTTGCCAGATAGGCATCCCCCCGGTAGTAGTAAGGCTTGTATTTAAGTTTATTTACATGCTGCCACAGCTCAATGGTGGCGCTGTAGCATTCAATTGATTTGTTGAGGAGCAGCGTGTCAGGCTTTTCGTTGTCGGCATTCTGTTTATCATATTCGGTGCCGGTGAGGTAAAGGGCATGCCCCAGCTTGTAGAATTCCGGTGTGATGGCGGCTATGGAAGCCGAATCACCGCGGTGTAATAATTCCTTGAAATCATGATAAGCCTGCAGGGGAAGTTCGAGGTTTTGTTTCATTTCCGCTTCTTCTCCCTCCGTGAATATTTTGTAAGCCATACGCGCCCCTGAGCTGGCCCGGATGAGCAGCGCTTGGATGTGCGACTGCTCATCAAGATTTTGCGGTGCCTGCAAAGCTGCATTGGCATTGTTCCATGCGTTTTCATAATGCCCTTTTTCATAAGCGATGACGGCAAGGTTCAGGCTGTTGCTCTGCGCGCTGCCAGCGGCAAGATAAAAACAGATGGTTGCTGCGGCAAGAAGGGATTTCATGGGTCAGGAGTTGTCAGCAGGCAGGCAAGTTAGGAAATTAGGAAATTAGGAAATTAGAAAATCAGGAAATCAGGAAGAAAGAACCGGCAGCGAGGGGCATCCGCTAATCTTCATCATCGGAGCACCGAATCATGCCACGCGCGCCATGCCCTGGAAAATTATTTTCTGAACGCACCGGACTTCCGCTTCGGGCGGATAATTATTTTCTCAACGGGTGAAGCGCATCCTTCCAGCTGCTGATTATCGTCCGTTGGGCGCAACTCTTCTGCTTCGTGGACAGTGACGCAGTAAAACTAAATTATGTGAGTTCATCGCAAAAAAAATTTATGCCAACTACAACAAACAGAAGCTATCTTTAAGCTACCGGAGGCTTCGTGCAACATAGGGGATAAACTCACCAGATTAATTACTTCTGCGTGGAAAGAAACTGATTCGCTGCATTGAGCCACACCTCAGCACCGCCCGCCATATATCCGAGGCTGCCGATTCTTGCATAATAAAACTGGTTTTGAATTTTGGAAGGAGCGGCAAACACGATGGTAGGATACCCAGTCACGCCAAACATCTCTTTAAACAGTCTGTTTTGCTCGACAAAACGGGGGTCAGGCTGCTTGTTTCTGGGGAAATCCAGTTCAACAAGGATTACATTTTTCGACCATTCCAGAAATTGGGGTTGGGAAAAAACCTCGTTCTGCAGCCTTTTGCAGACCCCGCACCAGTCGCTGCCCGTGAAGAAAAGAAAGAGCGGCTTTTTCTCCGCTAAGGAAGCTTCAGCAGCTTTTCTGACATCGGTTTCCCAAAACAACGTATCCTGAGATGAGGCATATGATGCAAATAACAGTAACAATCCGGTTAGTAAGCGTTTCATACTGCGCAGTTATTGGCTTTTAATGTAAGAGTGCCGCCTGAAATTAACAACATTTTCATTTTTAGCGCAAAAGACACCGGGAACTTTCCAAAACTTTCATCGTCAGTTAGGTGTAATTTATAATTCACCATAAAACCCTTCAATCATGAAAAAACCACTTTTTCTGCTTTATGGCATCATCAGCTACCTGCTGTTTTTTGTATCGTTTCTGTACGCGATTGGATTTGTAACCAACCGCATTGTCCCTAAAACCATTGACAGCGGGGAGGAAAGTCCGCTGGCGCATGCCTTGCTTGTCAACGCGCTGCTGCTGGGCGCATTCGCTATCCAGCACAGTGTGATGGCACGGCAGGGGTTCAAACGGTGGTGGACGCGGATAGTGCCTCCGCCCATCGAGCGCAGCACGTACGTGCTGATTGCCAGCCTCCTTTTGTTTTTGATATTTTGGAAATGGGAGCCAATGAAAGATATTATCTGGAGCGTTGAACCTTCCTTGTTCAGCAAAGCTTTAGTCGCTCTTGGATTTGCCGGATGGCTTATCGTTCTCATCAGTTCATTTCTCATTAATCATTTTGATTTGTTTGGCTTGAGGCAGGTGTGGCTGTATTTCACCGGCAGGGAATACAGCCCGTTGCAATTCAAGTCACCCCTATTTTACAAATTCGTGCGACACCCTATTTACCTTGGATTCATCATCGCTTTTTGGTCAACGCCCGTGATGACGGCTGGACATTTGCTGTTCGCTCTGGCAACCACCGGATATATTCTGGTAGGAATTTATTTCGAGGAACGCGACCTCATTTCCTTCTATGGCGATGTGTACCGCAGCTATAAGCAACGCGTTTCAATGCTGATTCCGCTGCCGCATAAGTAGTTCAAGGACTAAAGTTAAAGTTGTTTATCTTGCAACGCACTTTAGAAACCTGAACGATGAACCTGATAACCTGCGAAGAACTGAAGCGCAAGCTTGACGGAAGCGAAAATTTCAAGCTGGTAAATGCTTTGGAGCCTGAGAAATTCCGCGCCATGCATATTCCCGGCTCGCTGAATGTATTCCAAAGGGAAGACATCCCGAAGTTTCTCCATCCCGATGATGAAATTGTGGTGTATTGCACCGATGATACTTGCAACAAAAGCGTGACCATGTATTATCTGCTCGAGTCGCTGGGTTTTAAAAAGATATTCCGGTTCCCCGGTGGCATCCGAGCCTGGCAGGAGGCAGGATACAAAATGGAGGGTGAGCGGGTGCAATAGCTTTGCTGAAGGAGTAAATGGGTTATCCGTTGAACGGAAATCAGCCTCACCCGCTAATCATAGAAAGCGCTGACTCTAACTCGCTCCGTGCGTGATGGTCGCCTTTCGCCTGTGTTATCTCAATACCCTTTTTATAAATTGCCACTGCATCGCTGTTTCTGCCCGCCTGCTCATACAGCTTTCCGAGGTGATAATAAGTGCCGGTATAGTCAGGATTTTTCTCCAGAATTCGCTCATAATATCGGAGCGCTTCCGTCAGCATTCCTTTTTTCGTGCATTCCTGCGCCAGCGCAAACAGCACGAAAGGCTCATCAGGCATATCTCTCAGAAGTGATAAAAGTTGCTGCAGCTTGTCGTCCAAAGCAGAAGTATTCAGAATTTCCCGTTACTCAATAAATGTTATTTTCGCAGGGCAATTTAAAAAACCTGTCAGATATGAAGATACTGGTTTGTATCAGCAAAGTGCCTGACACCACCACCAAAATCAGTTTCAAAGAAGACAATACCAGGTTTAATGACGAGAACGTCCAGTGGATTCTCAATCCTACGGATGAATGGTATGCGCTGGTACGCGCGCTGGAATTGAAAGAAAAACTTGGCGGAACGGTGACGGTGATTCACGTGGGCAAAGCTGACAGCGACCCCGTCATCAGAAAAGCCCTTGCCCTCGGGGCTGATGACGCGGTTCGTATTGACGCTGAACCGGCTGATTCCTATTTCACAGGAGCACAGATTGCAGAATATGCCAGGGGGAAAGGATTCGATATCATTTTCACCGGCAAGGAAACCATCAGCTACAACGGTTTTATGGTAGGCGGGGTGATAGCCGAACTGCTTCAGTTGCCTTTTGTTTCGCTTGCTTCTTCGCTTGATATGGAAGGAACCACCGCCACTATCAGGCGCGAAATCGAAGGCGGCAAGGAAGCGGTGAAGGTATCAGCACCCTTTGTGGTGAGCGCTACCAAAGGAATTGCCGAACCGCGGATTCCCAATATGCGGGGCATCATGTCGGCAAAAACGAAGCCACTTGCCGTTGTTCAGCCGGCAGAAGTGCCGCAGTTCACATTTATTAAGTCCTATGAATTGCCTCCGCAGCGGCAGTCAGTGAAGCTGGTGAAACCTGAAAATATTTCCGAACTGGTTGATTTATTACATAATGAAGCCAAAATCATCTGATGTCAGTTATAGTTTTTGCTGAAAGTACGGAAGGAAAATTCAAAAAATCCGCACGCGAAGCAGTGAGCTATGCCTCCAAAATTGCGAGCAATACCGGCAAGGAGGCAATTGCCCTGGCCCTGGGAACCATTGACGCTGCTGAACTGAGCAGTTTGGGGAAATATGGCGCATCAAAAGTGCTGCATGTGAACGATCCCCGGTTCGACAAGTTCGATTCGGGAGCTTTCGCCAAAGCAATCACGCAAGCAGTGCAGAAGACCAATGCCGAAATAGTGGTGCTTTCATTTAACGACAATGGCAAGGCGCTTGGTCCCCGCTTATCGGCACGGCTGAAAGCAGGGCTTGTACCGGGCGTGATAGCGCTTCCGGAAATTGAAAATAATGAGTTCATGGTGAAGAAGAGCGTGTTCTCCGGAAAAGGCTTCGCGAATTATGTAATTACCACGCCAGTAAAAATTCTTTCGCTGAGTCCCAACTCCATGCCGGTGGAGCAGTCTGACCGCTCTGCCGCGGTGGAGCCGTTTACAGTCGAAGTGACGGATAAAGACTTTGCAGTGCAGGTGGTTGGAGTTGAAAAAGAAAGCCAGGGCGTACCCCTGCCGGAAGCGGAGATTGTCGTATCGGGAGGCAGGGGGTTGAAAGGCCCTGAAAACTGGGGAATGATTGAAGAACTTGCCAAAACGCTGGGCGCTGCGACCGCATGCTCGCGCGCAGTTTCCGATGTGCACTGGCGCCCGCATCATGAGCACGTAGGACAAACGGGATTGACAATAAGACCTAACTTGTATATCGCAGTGGGAATTTCAGGCGCGATTCAGCACCTTGCCGGGGTGAACGGAAGTAAATATATTGTTGTCATCAATAACGACCCGGAGGCGCCTTTTTTCAAATATGCCGATTATGGCGTGGTGGGCGATGCCTTCGAAGTAGTGCCGAAACTGACTGAAGCGCTGAAGAAATATTTTGCAAGCAATAATTGAATGGTTAATGGTTAATGGAATAATTTGGTAATTGATGAATCACTTAATTGGACTAATTTGGACGTGAATTCATACAATCCGTTCAAAAAAGATTAAGTTGACACCACGGTTAACGAAAGTGATTAACTAATGAAGAAGATACCCCTCGAGATAGTCGCTTTGTCACACAGCATCACACAGACACAATCCTATGCGGTAGTGCTGGAAGAAGTGAAGGGGAAAAGGCGCTTGCCGATTGTGATTGGCGGCTTCGAGGCGCAGGCGATAGCCGTGGCGCTTGAAAAGATGCAGCCCACGCGCCCCCTCACACACGACCTGACCAAAAACATCTTCAACACCTTCGGTATTGAGTTAGTTGAAATTATCATCAACAATTTGAAGGAAGGAATTTTTTATGCCCTGCTGGTTTGCAAGTTTGGCGACAAAGTAGAGGAGATTGACTCGCGCACTTCTGATGCGCTGGCGCTCGCGGTGAGATTCAACTGCCCGATATACACCTATGAATTCATCCTTGAAAGCGCGGGCATTATCATGGAAGAACAGCTCGCGGAGGGGCAGTCGTCAGCAAAAAAAGAAAGAGTGGAAGTGCAGTCGGAGGAAGACGATTCACAAAAAGACATCACCAAGCTTTCTGAAAAACAGTTGAATGAATTGTTAGCCCGCGTGCTGAAGAATGAAGATTATGAAAAAGCCATCAAGATTCGTGACGAGATTGAGCGGAGAAAAAAAAGCACGTGAGGCGCGCCCCCTATTCCGCCACCACTAAATAATAAGTCTTCTTTCCTTTTTGCACCAGCAGGTATTTGTCGTTGAGCAAATCCTTGTGTGTGAGTGTAAGGTGTTCGTCCGGCACTTTTTCTTTGTTGATGCTCAAGCCCCCTTCTTTGATGATGCGCCTTAATTCGCTTTTTGAATGGAACACGGGAGCTGCAGCCGTAAGCCCTTCCATCAATGGAATGCCTTTTTCAAAAATTGCCCCGGGGACATTGAATACCGGAATGCCTTCCAACACCGTCAAAAAATCTTTTTCAGAAATCGAAGCGAGCATTTCACGGGTTGCTTTGCCGAATAAAATCTCTGAGGCGTTTACGGCTGCCTGATAATCTCTCTCCGAATGGACCATGACGGTCACTTCGCGCGCCAGCCGCTTCTGCAGGTTCCTCAGATGCGCTGCCTTGCGGTGCTCAGCGATGAGGGCGTCAATTTCATCATGGGATAAGAAGGTGAATATTTTTATGTACTTCTCCGCCTCTTCATCCGACACGTTGAGCCAGAACTGGTAGAAGCGGTAGGGCGAGGTCATTTCGGCATCGAGGAAGATATTGCCTTCTTCCGTCTTGCCGAATTTCCCGCCATCGGGTTTGGTAATCAGCGGACAGGTGACGGCATACACTTCTTCCCCTCCCAGCTTCCGAATCAGTTCAACACCTGCCGTGATGTTGCCCCACTGGTCTGAGCCACCCATCTGCACACGCACGCCATAATGCTTGTAGAGCCAGTAATAGTCATACGCCTGAAGTAACTGGTAGGAAAATTCAGTGTATGAAATTCCCGTTTCCAGCCGTGATTTCACCGACTCCTTCCCCATCATGTAATTCACCGTGAGGTGTTTTCCGTAGTCGCGCAGAAAATCCACCACGTTCATCTGCCGGTACCAGTCGTAATTGTCAAGCAGAATCGGAGATGTTCCGCCTTTCCCGAAATCAAGAAATTTCGAAAGCTGCTTTCTGAAATTCTCTTTATTGCTCTCCAATTCTTCCTTTGAGAGCAGGCTGCGCTCGCTTGATTTTCCGGAAGGGTCGCCAATCATTCCCGTTGCACCGCCCACCACCGCCACCGGCTGGTGACCTGACAGTTGAAAAAAACGGAGAATCATCACCTGCACGAGATTGCCGATACCCAGCGAAGGAGATGACGGGTCGAATCCGATATAGCCCCGCGCTGTATTTTCAGCAAGGAATTTGTCAGTTCCCGGAACCATGTCGTAAAACAATCCCCGCCATTTTAATTCACTCAGAAAATCCATTGCATAATATTTTCGGCAAAGATA
>DATLYB010000362.1:0-6993 GCA_035575215.1 Chitinophagales bacterium | reverse complement strand
CAACGGCAGATACATCACCAAGCCTGAGGTTATCAGCTTCGTGCAGCAATACCAGGATGAATACATGAAGGTAAAGCCTTCATTTTTTGAAATCACTGTGGCAATGGCTTTCAATTATTTCGCCAAGAAAAATGTGGACGTGGCGGTGATTGAAACCGGGCTGGGCGGCAGGCTTGATTCCACCAACATCATCACCCCCGTGCTTTCGGTCATTACCAATATCGGCTATGACCATCAGCAGTTTCTTGGTGACACGCTGCAGTCTATTGCATGGGAAAAAGCGGGGATTATCAAGCCGGGTGTGCCGGTGGTGATTGGCGAGACTGATGACGAGACAGCGCCCGTATTTATTCAAGCCGCTCAGGAGCGTAATTCGCCCATTGACTTTGCCGACCAGCACGTACGTATGGAATTGAAATCGAAAGACCCTTATGCTCTGGTGAATAAGATGCAGTTCGATATCTATGAAGACGGCAAGCTTATTTGCGAAAACGCGAAAACCGACCTCTACGGTAATTTTCAATTGAAGAACCTTGCCACCGCATGGTATGCCGCCAGAAAACTTAATCAGCTTGGATTCCCGATGGATGAAAGGAAAAAGTTTATATCACTAAACATGATTAAGCTTACCACCTTGCTTAAGGGGCGGTGGGAAACCCAGCTATGGGAAAACGGGCCGCTTATCGTGAAAGACAGCGGGCATAATGAACCCGGGCTGAAAGAATCGCTGGCTGAACTGAAGGAGCTGAAATATGACAATCTTCACATGATTATCGGATTTGTGAATGACAAAGACCTTTCGAAAATACTGCCACTGTTTCCAACGAATGCCAGATATTATTTCTGCAAACCCAATATTCCGCGCGGGCTTGAAGCGCGTGAACTGCAGAAGCAGGCCTCAGCTTATGGATTACTTGGCGAGGTTTATCCTTCAGTGCTCCAGGCGCTCTTCAGCGGGGCGCTGAAGAGCGCTAAAAAGGAAGACGTCATATTTATCGGAGGCAGCACGTTTGTGGTGGCGGAGGTAACGTGGTGAGTTTAGAGTCTGGATTTTCAACTCCCTTTTCCGTAATCCACTCTGTTCCATGCGCGCTCATGGATGTAAAAAAGAAGAATCTTGGTGAACAGCTCTGCTAGCCCAATCGTGGATGCCTGAAAAATGGCGGGCACTTTCATCTGTTCATCACTGGCGGTAAGCCGAATGACAAGGAATGAAATAATAATGGTATCCAAAGTGCCTACGATGCGCCAGCTTACGGCTTTCGCAAAGCTGGTGAAACGGCTGTCCTGTTTTCTCCTTTTCCCGATGAACAGCCAAACGCGCTCATGAATGAAGTAGAGGATAGATTTGGTGAACACTTCAAAGCCGCCAATCTTCATCGCCTTGCTGACGTCATTCGTGATGAGCCATGACAAAAAAATCGTGTCGAGCGTTCCGATGATGCGCCAGGTGATTCCTTTGATTATACTGCGGGTTTTTGTGTCGGGCATTGAGGGAATGTAGGTGTTGAGTGTTTGGATGGGGTTATCACCAATTACTGGTTGCCGATTACCCAACTATCGCTTTCTTCCCGCAAACCTCTTCCACATATTCGTCAAACAGCTGCATGATTTTTCGGGTACCTGCGCCCGGCTTGCCGCTGCCGTAAATCTTTTCATCTACCTGCACTACAGGAATTATCTTTTTTGCCGAGCCGGAAAGGAATGTTTCGTCAGCGGCATTCAGCTCATTGGAATGCACTTTCCGCACTTCAAGGTTGAAATGCTCTTTCGTCAGTTCCAAAATCACCTTGCGGGTAACGCCTTCCAGCACGCCATCCTTAGCCGTGATGAGCGAATCGCCTTTGATGAGAAAAAAATTGTTGCGTGTCACTTCCAGCACCTCATTATTAAAAACATACAACAGGTCAAAAGCCTTCTGCGCCTTCACTTCGGGCTGCATCTTGATGGCTGCGATGTAGTTGGTGGTTTTCGACAGCGGAAAAACTCTTTTGAACGGATAGGTGATGAGCTTTACTCCGTTTTCATATTGTTCCTTCGGTGTAGGCGGAAGGTATTCAATAATCACGGCAAAATTCGGCTCGGCAATGCTCATGGAATCGGGAGAGTTTCCGCCAGTGAGGAGTAAACGGATGCCGGCATCCCCGGTGATTCCGCTCTTTTTCAGCAGATCGTCAACAATGGATGTTATTTGCGAGTCAGAATATTTAAGAGGCAGGCGCAGGTCATTGGCAGATGCACGAAAGCGTTCGAGATAATCCTGCAGGCGAAAAGGAATTCCATAGTACGTGCGCAGGTAATCGAAAATTCCATACCCGCGCAGCAATCCCAAATCGGTGATGGATACGGAGGCTTCGTTTGCAGGTAAAACATTTCCGTTGAGAAAACAGTAGCAGGTCATTTTTTTAGTTATAAGTTTGGGCGAAATTAGGATTTGCTTGCCGATTCGGTAATTCGATGATTTACCGTCAGCAGTTTAAATTCATCTCCAAGCGTTATTCATCTGTCTTTTCAATCCTGTACTTCAGCGACATCATTCCGTTCTGAATGTCTTTATTGCAGATGCATAGGTCTTCATAATCATCCCCTTTGCTCAGGGATTCTGTCTGCAGGGGAACAGTCAGGGATTCGGGGGAATAAAAATCATGCACCTCGCCAATCATATCGCTCAGACATCCTTTAAAACGCAGGGGGGATACAATATTCAATTTCCTGTTTAATGCTTTTTTAGTGGCGGGCGAGCACGGAAGGTAGGGATCAGATAACGAGCCCATCCGTTCTTCAAAGCCGTCACATTCCCATCCGCCAGCGAACACGCGGAATTCAACACCCTCCGGCACATTCACGGTGAAGCTGAAATCAAGCTTCCACCGCTTGCGGTATGATTTTCCCAGTCCGCCATTCAGAATGTCTTTTTTTCCGAAGAAGTCATTCACAAACAACCATTGTCCGCCTGCTTCCGCAAAGATGCGCATCTCATGACGCGAGAAAAATTCTTTCCGGTTTTTAAAATGAATCTCATCGAGCAGCACTGTGTAAGTGTGGATTTTGAAATTAACCGGCTTGCCATCGCCTTCGTTCCAATAGAGGTAGATGGTTTTCGCCAGGACCAGCGTATCAGCATGTCCTTTCCAAGGGATATGCACACTCAAAACCTTTTCACCCCTTTCATTTTCAACTTGATTCAACTGAATCGGAAAATTGAACGTGTTTCCCTTCCGCGTGATTTCAATGAACTTTAATTGCGCGGTTTCTGACGGTGCAGGAAGTACGGAGCGCACATCGAGGTGGTAATTTTTTTCGCCCATTTTCACGCTGTGCGCAAAGGAAGGTTTGTCGGGGCGGTTGTTGTAAAGGGCGCCTCCGTCACCATTGGCGAAAATGTCGAGCCGTGTCGCCCATATGGGTTGATTTGTTTTTTCCGGATGATTGATTTTTTCCGGCAGTTGCCTTCGAACGGCAAGAAAACGGATGGGGTGAATCTCCGCATCAGCCGGGGGGTGTCCGCGGTCGAAAATCCAAAGGCCTTCGGCATGCACCCAATCGCCAATCGTGGGCCAGTTCCACAGAGTATCCCGCCTTTCGTGTCCGGCAGAAAAAAATCCGCAGCTGTGCCCCTTGCGGTTAAGCTCAGAGCAGGGGTTATTCTTTGCTGATTGTGCCAGCCCGCTTTCCCATTCCAGATGCATGTATTCCTGCTCGGTGGTGTCCGTGCCGGTGAATCCGAACTCGGTTTTTTCTTCCACGATAGTACAAAGCAGGTTGCGGCACCGGTTGTCGGGATGTTCATCGGGGATGGCGTTGAAAGTGAAATCGTGCGTGTAATGATACAGCGGCATGTCCACCTGGCTTACATGAGTGTTCACTTCAACGGTGGCGGGAGTTTTGATAATCGTTCCCTCAAACACAACGTTGTCATTGTGACTTCTTACGGGCATCCATTCAGGCAGCCCCATGCCAATGTCCACCACTTTTTTAAACCACAACACCCTGAGCGTATCATTGCACGGCTGGTAATCCTTGTATGGCATATAGCTGAAAGGCTTCACCGGAATTTCTGCTGGAGCGGGACTTTGAGAAAATGATAACAGCGGAACGGAAAAGAAGAAGATGAGTAAAAAATTTTTCATAAGCAGTACTTCCATTTCCGGAAGCTCAGGCGATTCTCCTGACTCCGTCATCAATCTCTGCGTAGCAGTAAGATGCTTCGCAGTGCGTCTTTTCGAAATAAAAGTTCAACACATATCGGACAAAATCTTCTGCAGCATCTTTTTTAACCAATGCAAAAGCACATCCGCCAAAGCCTGCGCCTGACATCTTGGCTCCAATGCAGGCGGGATGATTTTGCGCGGCTTCTTCGATGGTATCCAATTCGGCACCCGTCACTTCATATTGTCTTTTGAGTGAAGCGTGTGATTGAAACAGAAGCAGTCCGAATTGATTGATATCTCCTGTTTTCAGGGCTTCAGCTGCGAGTTTCACTCTTTGATTCTCCTGCACCACATGCAACGCCCGTTTTTTTGCGATGGGATTTGCAACAAGTTCTTTCACATCCTGCTCGTCCGCATCTGCAAGATGTTTGAGGGGCTTATGCTTCCTGATTGATTTCAGCGCTTCCTCGCATTCGCTCACCCGCTGGTTGAAGAAGCCCTTGGTGAGCTCGCGTTTGATGCCTGTATTAAAAATGATAATGCAGTTATCGCCCAGCGCTGCAGGAACCAGTTCATGCTTCAGCGTGCTGCAATCAAGCAGCAGCGCGTGATTTTTTTCACCCATTGCAATGGCGCACTGGTCCATAATGCCGCACCGCACCCCTACAAATTCATTCTCGGCTGTTTTGCAAAGCCGGGCAAGCTCTAATTTCCCAAGCCGCTTGTTATCGTTATTGGAAGAAAATATGAGTGCCGTCAGCATTTCAATAGCTGCGGAAGAGGACAGTCCCGCCCCCATAGGAAGATTAGAATCAAACAGCAATTCACCGCCCCGCGGTTGAAAGCCTTTTTGTTTCAGATACTTGAGAACACCGGCAGGATAATTCCCCCATCCTGTTTTTTCTGAAAAAGAAATTTCTTCATCCAGCCGCAGCGTCACCTCATTTTTCTGCTGACATGATTTCATCCTCAGCACGTGTGAATCAGTTTGCCGGAAAACGCCATAGATGCCCAGCGAGAGGGCTGCAGGCAGCACCATTCCTCCGTTGTAATCAACGTGCTCGCCAATGAGGCATACTCTTCCGGGTGAAAAAAAGATGCGTGCCTCATCGGCATTCGTGGCGAACGCCTGCGAAAATTTTTTTCTTAAAAGATGGGGATGCAGCATTCGGTGAAGACTGCAAAATTAGCGAGCGTACTTTGTTTGTTTCTGATATTTCAGGCAGAGGCGAATTTGATTTCTCTGAACCCCTCTCTGCACATTCTGTCATTGATTTGTTTTCATACGCCATGCGAGCGATTACCGCTGCCGCGCATAGAGCACCATTCCTTTGGCAGGATATTGAATGGCGAGGCTGGCGTCAGTTATGCTTTTGATAATCCATTGCTCCCCGGTATGTGCCGTAAGGTTGGAAACCATCACCTTGTTGCAATTCCGCAGTACGAAGGACAGGCTGTCAGTTCGCCCGTCAATTTTGATAAGCCCGTTCGATTGAAAATAGACAGGTGCTTCTCCAGAGGCATTTTGCGGATACCACCATTTTTCTTCCAAGTCAACTTCGCTTACAAGACAAGCCTGTTTCAAAATTCCGTTGTCTGAACAGGCATGCACCAGCGCAAGCAGAAAAGATACCATCACCAGCGAAACACCTCCTTTCATCATCTGTGTCATAGCCATTCTTTTTACCCATCAATGCACTTCGGGCGGGCACAATGATACGCTTGCATGGTTGGTATGTTTCAGAAAGGACTAATGTCAACTATCCATGCAATAACTAAGAATGTATTTTCCTGTCACTTCAAAATACACGTATGCTTCTTTTTTTTCTCCGCCCGTGCTGAGCAAGGCTTTTAATTTTCCAGAGTCAGGCCTTGGTGGAATATCCAGAAGGATATTGTTTCTGAATGACAGCCCCGGCTGCTCCAGCATCTTGTAGAGGCTTTCTTTAGCTGACCAGCATAAAATGATTTTCCATAATTCAGGCTCGCTGCCAAGAAGGCAGAGTTCGGGTTCATTCAGAAATTTGGACATCACTTTTTTCACCCGCGGATGGATTTCTTCAATGTCAATTCCCACTTTGAATTTTTCACTGAGGATAGCCGCCATCATTTCATTGCTGTGAGAAAGCGAAAGGTGATGGGTTCCTTCCGCTATCGCAGTCTTTCCGTTTTGTCTGGTTTCAAGACGAAGGGTTGCGCTGCCGGAAAGTTGCTTCACTAAAAAGCGTGTGGCAAGAAATTCTTTTTTTCTGTTTTCGGAGAATCGCTGATTGTCAAAGCCTGTAAGGAATCGGGGAGACAGCTTGCCTAAAAAGAAGTCAATACTTTCCGTTGCTTCCCAGATTGCCAAAGCAGTTCCTTCAGCGATGTGCTGTATCTTTATGAGCGGCATTGTTTATACAAGGGCTTTTGGCTTGCGCCATGCGGTTTACGCAGTGCGAAGAGAAAAAGCGTCATGCTGTATCTTATCCTTTTCAAATGCCTAAAGTTAATATCGTAAAAGCTGCATCGCTTTCGGGTCATGCCGGTTCAATTTACATTCTGCTTTCCGACCCGCAAGCGCCCAATATTTTTTATTCGGGCAGCGGTGACGGAAAAGTGATTCGCTGGGATTTAAGCGATTTTTCAAAAGGAGTCGTGCTGGCGCAGGTGCCATCCAATATTTTCAGCCTGCTTATGATTCCGCAACTCGATAAGATGCTGGTGGGGCAGTTGCAGGGGGGCATTCATGTGCTGGATTTAAAGGAAAAAAAAGAGGTGCGTCATCTGGCTTATCACACGCAGGGTGTTTTCGACCTTCAATATGATGCAGCCCAAAACCTTGTTCTTGCGGCAGGCGGTG
>DATLYB010000361.1:0-6814 GCA_035575215.1 Chitinophagales bacterium | reverse complement strand
CTGCTTTTTTGAAATTGGGAGGCGTAATGCCTTGCTCCACTCCGGATGTTTCAGCCTTTTCCATATCACTTGCTGAAAGCTGAAAATTCGCGGATGAAAGCGGGATGTCCGCTCCCTTGCATCTGCTGTTTCCATTCAGGTCAGTTTTCAGCAAGAGCGCGTCAAAGCTTTCGCTGGGAAGGCTCGATGATTCACCGGTCATCACGATGCCGTCTGGTGTCAGCACAATCTGAGTGGCATATTCAAAGCCGCTTCCGCCATAGGCTTTTGACCACAATAGATTTCCATTGTTGTCTGTCTTGAACAGCAGCGCGTCATTTATCCCATCCGAAATACTGGTGGTGGTACCTGAAATGACAAACCCACCGTCAGCGGCTTGCTTCACTTCCGCTACTGATTCGAACTTCTCACCTCCGAAAGTTTTCGCCCAGAGGATGCTTCCGTCTGCTGCCATGCTTATCAGGAATATATCCACATTTTCGCCCTTATCACCTGCCTGCGTTGCGATGCCGGCAACAGCAAAACCGCCCTCACGTTTTTCAATCACCGAAAATCCAGCGGTAATCCTGCCTGCGCGGTATTCTTTTGCCCATGCCAGCGAACCATCAGGCTTCACTTTGACAAGCAGCAAGTTCCTTGCATCATCAGCATTCACATTTTCAACAGGCTTTTCTATCTTCTTATCCGTGCGACCTTTCTTTGTAACATTTCCGGCAATAATATAAGAGCCATCGCTTGCCACTGTCACGGAGGCGCCTGTAGTGGAAATATTGTGTGACGATGACGCATTCAGCTTCCTTGACCAGAGCTTATTTCCATTGCCATCTGCCTTCAGCAGATAAACGCTCTGGTCTTCTCCAGTCATAGTAAAAAAGGCGCTGGAAACGACATTCATATTTTTTACGATTCCGGTGATGATGTAAGCGCCATCGGGCGTGGCAGCCATGGCAAACCCTTCGGTTTCATTTCCGCCTTCATCGAAAATTTTTTTCCACAAAAGATTACCCGACTCATCCGTTTTCCCAAGTGTGAGGAACTCCCCTTCGGTCTTATTGGGCTGGTACTTTTCTGCCACGAACAGGAAGCCGCGGTCGAGCGTCTGCACTACATCATTAATCACTTCCCGTTCGGGTCCGCCATAGGTTGCTCCCCACATGACATTGCCACCGGCATCAGTTCGAATCAGCAGCATGTCGCTTTCCTGTGAGCCGAAACTTTTGTCAGATTCCCCGGCAATAATAAACCCTCCGTCATGGAGCTGCTTTAGTGCGCTCCCTTTTTCATAACCTTCGGCACCGAATGATTTTTGAAAACTTACCTGAGCCGCTGAATCGGCTGCCCAAAAAATAAACCATGCGATAACCATCAACAAGCGCATGCTTGCTGCATTAGATATGTTTCCCATCTTGCTCTGTTTTTAAGGAAAGATGATGGTATAAAAAAATAAAAAGTTAAGCATTTCATCTGAAAACAGCGACTATAATAAACACTATTTTCCAAAATGCAAGGGATTTTTTTGCACCAAGTTATTTGCTTAAAGGCTTAATCAAAGCTTATCCACAACACGAAAAATAAAAAAACACGGATTCCTGATAAGAAATAAATAATTTTCAGGGCTGAAATTATTAACACCAAAAAATTTACCATGAAAAACAAGCAATTTTTACTTAACGCCCTCTTCGCCTCGTTTCTGGTGTCAGCCGTCATTTTTAACAGCATGGCACAAAGCAGCTGCCGGGTGACGCGCGACTCCGTCATTGCGGGTTCCAATGCAACAAGCTACAGTGATTATGTGTATGATAATGTAAGCGGAATGCTCTTGCTGGTTACTCATACCGACTCGGGAAGTTTTTCATCCACATCTTATGACCAGGTGTTGTATGATGGCTTTGGGCGCGTGTCGGAAGTGAGGTCATTTTACAGCAATCCTACCCCCGTATTGCAGAGAAAAATCACATACGTATATACCAATGATAAAGTCACGCGCATTGAGGCTTCGGGAGATAATGGAAGCCCCTGGACCCTCTCCCATAACGTAACATACAACGGTAACGACATTTCCAGCATCGTCCTAGACAATACATCCATCACCGGCAGTCCTGAGGGCTTTCCGGGTAGTTTCATTAACATGGTGTGGCAAAACGGTAATGTATTATCACTCACCCTTATTTACGGGAACGATTCTATCGAACTAACTGCTGTTTATGATGATAAGAATAATATCAGTAAAAAATTACTTAACACGGATGGGGCTGGTGGTTTTTTTGAGGCGGCAAATGTAAACAATATCCTTCAGGTGGTAACCGTCTATAATGAAACGCTCATGGGTAATCCTGTGCCAGCCGGAACTTTCGTTCTTGACCGGGATTACACTTACAACTCCAATGATGATGTGGAAACCGTCACCGATAATTCAGCGCTTTTTAACAACCAAATGAGTACCACCAGGTACTTTTGGGATTGCTCGGTGGGCATTTTCTCTCCCGCTTCCGTTTCAGGATTGAACATCATTCCCAATCCTGCCGCTGATGTTATTCACCTTAACCAAGGGAATTTGAAGAGTGTGGTAAAGATTTTCGACATGACAGGAAAACAAATCAAAACCCTTATTACTGACGGGCAGATTGCTGCCCTCGACATCAGCGACCTCAAGCCGGGCATTTATTACATAGAAGCCAATGACGGAAATATAACAGCCAGAGGAAAAGTGATGAAGAACTGATTTCAAACAAGCAACAAAGCTCAAAAAAAAGAAGCCACCCGCGGGTGGCTTCTTTTTTTTTGAACAACAGAAATCGTAAATCAGCGCTGCATGTCTAAATAATTTATTCTATTACCGGAATGCAGACCAAATCACTACTTGATTCAATTGTGCAGAAGAAGGAACCGAAGTTGTCTTTCACTTCACTTACCTGATAGACTTCCTCATAATGTGTATCCACGCATCGTGGAATTCGGGGTTCTCTTCACGCAGTTTGTAAACATCCTGCAAGCCTTTCTTCAGGTCTTTGGGCTGGGCGATATAGACATAATACCACTTGCGTTTCTTGTCATACACCACGCCCGCGTCATATCCGCGTTTCTTCAGGTCTTCATGGAAGTTGTAGCTGTTCTGCTCAATCCTGAATGAGCCTACCACCAGGAAATAGTCGCCCAGGGCGGGACCGCGCTTCACCTCGAGGTCTTCCTCCTCAACGATGCGCGTGCGTTCTTCGGTCATCTCGCTTTCGATGTCCTTGATTTTGGTCTTGGTTTCCTTCATTGTTTTTTCCATCTCCTCTTTCTGCTTGCGCAGGTCTTCCATCTCCTTCTTCATTTTTTCCAGTTCCTTGCTTGTGGGCAAGCCGCCCGTCTTCATCAACTCGGCAAGCGTGCTGTCGTCAACGGAGATTTCCATCGTTTCAAGCGAATCAATCCTGTACTGCATGTCTTCTATCTGGTAGTTCATTTCGTCAATAATATTCAGCAGGCTGTCGTGCTCATCGCGCATTTTATCAAGCATGCTGTCTTGTTCCATGAAAAGGCTGTCTTGCTGCATCAGTTTCTTTTTCAGTTCATCCACTTCCTGCTTGCTTGCCACGTCATCTTTCTTTCGTCCGAAGATGATGCCAAGCATCAGTTCATGAGTACCCGCAGTGTGGTCTTTGATATCGTTTAAGGGCAGGTCATAGGCATAGCCAAGTTTCACGGCATCATGCACCTTGAAGCCTCCGGCAATCGTCACTCCGTAATTATAGCGGTACAGTCCGCTCACCCACACCCAGTCTTTGTAACCAATGAGCAAGCCGGGTTCGATTTGATAATTCACAGCTTCCGTGAGCCGGGCTATCACCATGGGTTCCAGCATCAGCTTTTCATTTACCAGTTTGAGCCGGTTGGAGACTATTCCCATGTAAGTCCTGTCGGGTATAAACAGCGTGGAGGGAGCCGCGTCATTTAAAAACTTCAGGTCGGTGGCATAAATGGATTGCGCAGCCAGCCCCAACGACAGATTCAGATAATTGCCTTTTGTAACAAAATAATGGATGCCTGCCGAGCCATCGAATGAAAGCCCGCGGTCGCCCTGCAACAGGGGGTCATCGGTTTGCTGAACGAAAGCGGCTTCCCGGTCAAAATTGTAATCCTGTAATCCTGCGGACAAGCCTATGGAAAGCCGGTGCATTTCGTTTTTGAATTTCAAATGATAAGCATAGCTGAAATAGCCTCCCCACGTGTTGAAAACATCGGTGATGTCGTTGAATAGGTAAAACCCAAAACCTCCCTTCTTCACCGCCATGTCGAAGCTGGCAGCGCGCGTTTCAGGCGCACCGTTAAAATCGAGCCACTGCTTGCGGTAGATAAGATACAGCTCGGGACTGCCATTGAAACCCGTTCGTGCAGGATTGTAGATGAACCGGTTATCAAAGTTCAGCGAATACAGTGGTATCTGCTGTGCAAACCCGGCTGCGGGACCCGCAGCGAGCAAACAAATGACAAGTGCTTTTTTCATATTGAATAATTATGGATTATCTGATGATGGAAACCGAGCCTTTGTAAATCATGTCCGTTCCGTCAAACCGGATGACGTAATAGTAAGTGCCTTGGGGAAGAGCTTTGTCATCCTTCGTCCCTTCCCACGTGTTGTCATACGCTTTTGCCTGAAACACCAGCGTTCCCCACCGGTCGAAAATCAGCACCTCGTTGTCAGGATATGTGAGGATGTTCTCGATAAACCAATATTGATTATAGGCATCTCCGTTAGGCGTAATGACGTTAGCGGGATGCACAAAGTAGTCATCCACTACAATCACCGTTACTGTGGCGGTATCCATGCAACCGTTCGCATCCGTGCCCGCCACCGTGTAAGTGGTAGTGACCATCGGGGTGACAATCGGATTCTGGTCGTTTGCATTCAATGTAGCATCGGGCGGGTCAGCGCTCCATTGATAAGTTTGTGCGCCCGTGGCCGAAAGCTGAACGGGATATCCTTTGCTGACGGTGTCATCGCTGGATGAGGCAGTGACGGAAGGCAAATCCCATACCGTCACCAACTCGCAGGTGTCAGCCGCGCAGCCATTCTGGTCGGTGACGGAAACGCAATAGATGCCTGTGGATGTTACAGCAAGGAAGCTGTCCGTTTCATTGGTTGACCATTGATAGCTGTACGAACTTATCGGAGGAGGCGGGAAGGCAAGCGCAGTGAGCGTTACATCGCCTCCGTCACAAAATGCCAGCGGAGTATTGTGTGAAATGAATACTTCCGGAATCTTATTCACCACCACAGCCGCTGAATCGGTTTTCACACAGCCTTTGTCTGAAGTAAGGGTGAGTTTCACTTTATATGTCCCGGTGGCATTATAAATATGCCACGGATTTACATCCAGCGAATTGCTTCCATCTCCGAAGTTCCAATTGTACAAAACAATTGTGCCGCCATTCAAGGTTGAATTATTGGTGAAGAATGTTGTATCGCCAAAACAGGCGCTGTTGGCAGAGAAACTGACGGCAGGCTTGTCGTACACCTCCACGGTTCTTGTGTCTGTAGCCGTGCAGCCAACATTGCTGGTGGCGGTAAGTGTAACGGTGTAACTGCCGTCTCCCGCATACGTATGTTCCGGGTCTTCATTGATGGAATTAAAACTGTCGCCAAAATCCCACAGATAGGTAAGGGTGCCTGATGCGATGGATGAAAGGTTGGTGAATTCATTGGCTTCATTTTCACATACGTTGGTGGCAATGAAATTTGCGGCAGGCGTGGGATAAACAATCAGGCTGCGGGTAATAATCGTCACGCATCCCGCATCTGAAGTGGCTGTGAGACGCATCTGGTAAATGCCAATGCTCGTGTAAACGTGCGTGGGATTTGTTGCCGTGGAAGTGTCATTGTCACCGAATTCCCACAGGAAAGTCATTGTGCCGAATGAAATGGTTGACAGGTTGGTGAAATTGACATTCTGGTTAAAGCAGGCAACGTTGGATGTAAAATCTGCCACCGGCAAAGGATACACAATCAAGGTATTGCTGAACGTATCGCTGCATCCCGCACTGGATAAGGCAATCAGCGTGACAGTGAAAATTCCTGACGTATCATACGCATGCGTGGGATTGATATCAATGCTGGCGTTGCCATCGCCAAAATCCCACTGATAGCTAAGGGCGCCCAGCAGGTTAGGGTCAACCGAGGTTGTCGTGTTCAGAAAGGTGATGCTCTCTCCGAAGCAAACATCATTTGACGCAAATCCTGCAACAGGGAATGAATTTACGGTGAAGGCTTCCACCACCGAGTCGCGGCACCCGTTCAAGTTGGTGATGCGAATCTTCGCAAAGAAACTGCCGGCAGAACCTACATTGATGGATGAATTGCCGGGCGGAAAAGGACCTGCGTCATAGCTGTTATCATTGAAGATATCCACCTGATAGAATGCTCCCGCCTCATAGCCTGTTGATAAATCAACAATCACATTATCGCTGCCAAAACAAGCGGGCTGAATGCTGAAGTCTGCAAACGGCTGTAACAACACAGTTACTGTCTTTATCACAGTATCTGTGCAACCCTGGTCAGATACCACACCGAGTGCTACAGTGAAAGAGCCTGTGTCAGCATAGGTGTGCAAGGGATTGTCAAGGGCGCTGGTGTTGCCATCGCCAAAATCCCAGTTAAAATTCATGCTGCCTCCGGAAATCGAGGAAGTATTGACAAACTGCGTTGACTTTCCCTCGCACACGTTAGGAGCGGAAAAATTTGCAACCGGCTTCGGATGCACGAACACGTCTTGCTGGGCAGCGGCAATGCAGCCGTTGCTGGTGGTTACAGTCAGCACTGCGGTATAAGTTC
>DATLYB010000360.1:0-4732 GCA_035575215.1 Chitinophagales bacterium | reverse complement strand
TACTCAAATTTCAACGAGGGGGAGGAGCAGAAAAAACACCGCCTGCAAAACCTGTTTAAAAAAACAAGTGCTGTTGTCACGCATCTCAAGGAAAAAAATCCTTCGGTAGAATTTTACAAAACCATTGCCCGCGTACCTCCCGATGTTTTTTATCATCAATTGGAAACGCGAAGCGTACTTGACGTGGCGGACGATTTCGAAAACCGCCACGTGCACCGCCTCCTCACGCAATGAACGCCTGCCTGATTCTTTCTTTTATTTGCTCAATAGTATTTTCGCAAAACCACTGCGCAAAAAAAAGTGGTGAAAGTGTAGCAAGATGTAATAATATCCTGTTCCGTTGCGGGTTATCGTCAATAAGTGTTGCGAAAGAATCTGCCTTAGCATACATCTCTGAGCTTATGCTTAGCTTGTTATAACTTTCATAAAGTTGCAAATAACGGAAGATGACGCCATTCAGTTTTCCCTTTGGTATGGAAATTAAAAGCTGCCCTACTTTTGATTTCAACCTTTTCTCTTCCTCAAACAAGCCCTTTCGCTCCACTGCCGTGATTTCCAGCAGGACGTTTGAAATTTTTTCAAGACTCCATTCATCCGGCTCATTTGAATTTTCAGGTGGATTTAATGCTTTTTCCGCCTGAGCCAGCAGTGCAGTTTTTTCGCGAATCATCGTCTTGCGTTCTTCCACCCAGCTTTTGAGAAGTTTTACAAAATCCCTGTATGCCCAAATGCTCAGGTTGCGTGGAGATTGAGCCGTGCCGCTTACTTCGGGAAGCGGATACCGCTCGAGATATGCCAGAATCTCTTCCTGCAGTTCGATGGTCTGCTCGCGCAGAGAAACTTCAAACGGAGTGAAAACAGCATTGAAATACAAAGCCACGTTTTTCGATAGACAGAACTCCAGCATCCCCGGCAGTTCTTTCCAGTTATATATAACCGGACAGGCGGCTATGGAGATGAACGTTTTTTTCCGCTGTGCGTAATGCCTGAAATATTCGAGGTGAGCCATGACCCTTTCATAGCTGCCGTTCACCCTGATTTTTTCATACGTTTCTTTCACAACCGAATCAATCGAAATAATGATTCCGGCATTCAGCCCTTCCAGTAAATCTTTCACGCGGTCAGTCAGAAAAGTTCCATTGGTGGTGATGTGAATCCGGATACCGGGATTGATTTTGCGGATACGCTCCCAAATCAGGAGGTAAATATCAATCATAAACGGCTCGCCTCCAAGGAATTTGGCATCGGTGAGATGAGGGATAAATTCTTCCAGCTCAGTCACAAATTTTTCATTGTAGGGAGATAGTATCGGTGGGAGTTTCTCCCTGTTCTTGCGGATGCTCGATGAAAAATAGCCGTTGCACATCACACATTCGAGATTGCACTTATTGCTCAGCTCGAACTCCATCACACGGGGATAGTCGATATATCCATAAAGTTTGTTTCGTAAATAGCGGATGCCGGATGAGAGATTGCCGGGAACGTTGTCATCGAAATAGCGCGCTCTCACTCCCTGATGGTTTCCCGCAACTATCATTTTTCCGCAGTCCGTACAACCGCCACCCAAATCATTATTGCGAATGCGTTCCCGAAGCCGTTGAGCTCGTGTGCTGTTCCAAATTTCCCTGATGGATTGTTCGGGCCATTTCCCCAGCACGTCTTCACGATTGTAGCAGCATGCGCGCACGTTGCCGTTTTGCTCAAAATTGAGATTGACAAAAGGGGCATGGCATACTATGCTTTTATAGGTGTTACCGCGGGAAGCCGCATAACTTTTCAGAACCTGTTCGCTCAGGAGCATGAGAAAAAAATAAAATTACGGATTAAACAGCTGCCATAATCTCTGCCATGACTTGCCATAGCATATTTCATTTCGCCACCGGTCAAATCTTTTCACGGGCTTTTCATAAACATGATACTGCACCATCAGGTCAGCTAGTGTGCTAAGGTGATAGAAGCCGTTTTTGCTTATTGCCCGGTGCCGCCATTCTTCGTTCTGCCAATGAATGAAATACCAATGAGCAGGAATTTCACGGTAAGTCCAGATGAATTCGCTGGTTTCTTCCCACCGATCATCATTGCTCACATCGCTCACGATGTAGCTTTCCAGGTGGTGGGCTGCGATATGCTTGTTCAGGATATCAATTGGCTTATGCCAATTTGTATTGTTCCTGTCAATGGTTGCTATAGCTTCTTCATAGCAATCGCGCATGAGCGTGCTGCCGGGAGGGCACCTCATCACGTTGCCCACCACTTTCAACTCATGATGGCTTCGGAAAAAATAGGGCTTTACGAAATTGAATTGTTTCAGGCAGCATATATCCATGTCCACCCACCATCCCCCATGCTCATACAACAGTTTATAGCGAAATATATCCGAGAAGCCCGCATAGCTACCCTTTCCATGTCCGTACTGGTCGGAATACACATATGAAAACACCTTCGATGCGGGAATAATAGTTGACGCATCCGCTGTTTTTACTCCCGGTGGCAATTCGGTTTCAACCTCATCGTAAAGCCAAAGTATAAATTGATGCCCCCGGGCAAGAAATGAATGAATTGTGAGTAGTTCTATGGCGCTGAGTTCCTTGCCAATCCACAGCGAGTTGATGGCATGGCTTTCTTGCTGGAAAGCAATGCCCGTCCGTTTTTCCACATCTTGCCAAGTGTCCCAATTCTTATCAGCCCAATGATGATAGACGTGTACGAAGTGAGGCTTCACTTCGCGCTGATGCTCGCTTATATCAAAACAAAGATTTCCCTTATGACGGATGCTTTGATTATTGTAGTCGGCAATGAGATTGAACTCAATCGGAAGAGTAGGTTGATGCTGAAGATTTTTCTGCCATACCGTTGCAATTAGCGTGCCTTGATCACGCGTATTCCAATTGGGCAGCGAAAATATCTTCATGGTGTTTTCATGCCATGCATCCAAAAAATCATGACTCAATTCATTGAATAAAAAAACACCACCGTTCCAGTGATGCCATTGCGCGTCATTAATTTCTATACCAAATGTGTCTTTTATGCCTTCCTGCAAATGAGTGCAGCGGCAGTCGAATACATCCTTGCCCTGGATTCGCCATGTCTTGCCGTTTCTGTCGTAGCGATAGGGGGAGTTGCTTTCGATTACTTCTTCCAGGGTTGGCGTTTCTGTTTGATAAATGATTGGAACGCCATCCTTATCGTGCCAGACGCGTTCTTTTTTATTCAGAAAAGTATCGTCATCTAATTTGAAGACGTTGGGCGACAAGTTATATTTCAGTGAAATCAGGCGGTAGCGCCATTTATCTTTTTTGATTTCCTTCAGCCGATTTTGAAGCTTTTCTTTTTTTACGGTATTCTCGGGAACGCGAACCGCATTTTTGTAACGAACTAAAAGCTGTTTCATTTCTTTCTCCCATGCTGCAAACTCTTTTGCACAGTTGCACTTCATGGCATACGGACTGAATTGATCCATTACGCAATGGTCGGGAGCGAAGGTGACGGGCGCATGAAAATGCTCAAAAATCGAATCCACGTGGTCATCCACCGCCACCACGTCTGTATCGAGGTAGCAATAGTTATTTCCCCTTGGAAGAAGCCGGTTCAATCTTGTTTTCAAATAAATGCTCGCCTGATGATGGTCGAAATTCCGGGGAGTTCGGAAATTCACTATTTTTTCATGCACCACCGGAATCTCGTTTCGGGAAGCATCGGTGACCACGATAATTTCATTCCTGGAAAAACGCCTGAGAGCTTGCAGGGAGTAATGGAGTGCATCCACGTGTTCCCGATTGCCGCACACCACAAAAACAAAGATATTTCTGCTCATTTCGAATGGTTACGCAGTTTCTTTAAATAACGAAGCGCAGAAGTTTTTTCCTTCCTTAAATCTATTCCGAATAATAGAAAGCTGTAGTAGATGGAATAATTAAGCATCGCAGAAGAAATAATCCGAATGAAAGCAAACAACTCCCATAATTTTTTTCCAAGAGTATGGAATAAGGGAAGAATGAAATGACTTAAACGGACGTAAAAATCAACATTGAACAGGGAGAAGTGAAGCAGAAGAATGGTAATATACCGGATATCAATTATTGAAAGCGCAATCAGCACGGAAGGGGGAAGCCACTTTTCAGAAATGTTGTTGGGAAAAAACCGCCACCCGCCCTTCAGCAACTGAGCAATCCCTTTTTCGTGGAACAACACTGCAAGAGCCGACACGAATAGAATCGAAAAGACGCTAATCAGAAAAAGAGGCTGCGTGAGTGACAATATGCTAAAAAAGAACAGGCAGAATAATAACTCCAGCCGAATAAGATTCCAGATTACCGCTTTAAAGGGATTTGGGTAGATTCCGGCAACAAAATTTTTCACCTTTGACTTCTTATCGTAATCAAGGTCGTCAGCCTGGTGAAGCAGGATATTGCGGATGCCACTAACCATTTGCCATACAAAAAGCAGGACGGTGGGGAATAATGAAAGTGTCGTTTCTGCCGTCAGAGAAAAAGTATAAGCCGCCAGTACTACCGGCACGGCATGTGCATAGAGCGCATCCGCCACCACGCCCAGCATTCCCTTTTCCTTCAGCCGCAGCGGAGGCAGCGAATAGGTAATGAAAAGGACTATCTCTAAAAAGATTAGCGCTGCTGAAAATGTGTTGAAGGGTAAGTATTTCCATGGCAGCAACAGCAATGAAAGAGAAACAAGAAACAGCAGCGCGATAAGCAGCGGTGATTTCCCCTCAAGA
>DATLYB010000359.1:0-9988 GCA_035575215.1 Chitinophagales bacterium | reverse complement strand
ACGCCCACCAATCACCGGGTGCACCACGGCAGAAATGATATATACATTGACAAGAATTACGGCTCGATGTTCATCATTTGGGACCGCCTGTTCGGCACCTACGTTAAGCCGGGAGAAAAGCCCGATTATGGTGTGAAACAGCCCATCAATTCCTACAATCCTTTTTATCTTGTCTTCCATGAATACATTGACCTGGTAAGAGACGTCATTTCAGCCCGGAATTGGAAAGATAAATTCAAAGCGCTTTTCGGAAGACCGGGAGCTTATCAGGGCGTGAAAAAGTTTTGAAAAAATAAAGGCAACCGGCACCTTTATCGTACCGGTTGCCTTTATGCATCGCGCTTTGAGTTACGACACTTTCACCGTCTTCCTCACTTTTGCGGCTTCCGGCTTTTTGGGAAGCTCAATTGTCAGAATGCCGTTGTTGTAGCTGCCCTTGATATTGTCGGCATTCACTGAATCAGGCAGTGTGAACGAACGGCTGAATGAACTATAGCTAAACTCCTGACGCGTATAGCCTTTTTCGCTTTCTTCCACCTTGTTTTCCTGATTGCAGGAAATAGTCAGAAGGTCGTTTTCAACTGTGACGCTGAAATCTTCCTTCTTGTAACCGGGCGCTGCCACTTCGAGCACAAAGCTCTTGTCGGTTTCGCGGATGTTTACCGCAGGCTGCCCCGATAAGCCCGACCAGCGCGGTAAATTAGACTCATTGAAAAAATCTTCAATCCAGCTTGAGAAGGCTGACGGAAATACATCTCCCGCTCCTCTCCATTTTTTTACAAGTGTCATGGTTTTAATTTTTTTTAATGGTTAATAAATTTGTTTCGTCTTTTGCAGGCACAATTCATATTCCAAGTGAATGAAAACTGACAAACTTTGAGAAACAAGAGTATTTTAAAGACAACAAGGCAGGTGGTTTAATTCCTAGCGGGACAAAAAGTCGTTAAAGCCACCGGCTACGGAAGTAATAAAGTTTGGAAGAACGGTTTACAGCAGCATCCCACGGCTGCCCAATTCAATCACTTCTAAATCATGAAGATGACCATTGTCAATTGAAAACCGCAAGAGTGTCTTCATTTTATGGAATCCCTCGTTACCGGCAGCCCCCGGATTCATGTACATCATATTATAAACCTTATCACGCATCACTTTCAGAATATGAGAATGTCCGCAGATGAGCAGTGCAGGCTTCTTTTCCGGCAAGAGCTTTCTAACTCTGGGAGTATATTTTCCGGGCGAGCCGGCAATATGCGTAATGAAGATTTTCATTCCTTCAATTTCCATCCATACGTCTTCCGGGAATTTTGCACGGATGGCGGCTCCGTCAATATTTCCATAAACGCCTTTCAGAGGCTTGCAGGACGCAAGCCTCTCAACCACCTCTAATGTGCCGAAATCTCCGGCATGCCATATTTCATCACGGTCGTCAAAGTATTTGAAAATGGTCTCATCCAAATGCCCATGCGTATCGGAAAGGAGTGCAATTTTGAGCATGGTCTTTTGAAGTTTGATTTAAGCTAAATACATTCCTTTAACTCTAAACTCCAAACTTGGTTTTTTGATTTATCTTTCCCCAGCTTAAAAATAAAAATGTCCCGCCCCTATATCTTTCCCACCGGAGTAAAAAGTCCCGTTGCTCAAAAAATCAAAGAGTTTCTTCACAACGAAATACTGCCGGTTGAGCATCAGCTTCTGAATCAAACTTTCAGCAAATCAGAAATTCTTCTGAATGAAAAAAGAAAAAAAGTGAAAGAAGCAAAGCTGTGGGCGCCTTTTCTTCCTGAAGAATACGGAGGGCTTGGGTTGCCGCTTACCGAATTCGCATACATCAGCGAGGTGCTCGGTTTTTCTCCATTTGGTCATTATGTCTTCAACTGCCAGGCTCCCGATGTGGGGAATATGGAACTGCTGATGCAATTCGGCTCGGATGAACTGAAGAAAAAATATCTGCTGCCGCTGGTGAATGGTGAAATCAGAAGCTGCTTCTCGATGACTGAGCCGGAGTTTGCCGGTTCAAACCCCGTGATGATGGCAACCACAGCCATTAAAGACGGTGATGAGTACGTCATCAACGGGCATAAATGGTTCACCACAGCGGCTGATGGCGCTGCTTTCGCCATTGTGATGGCAGTCACCAATCCGTCAGCCAGCCCTTACCAGCGGGCAAGCATGATTGTGGTTCCCCTTGACACGCCCGGTTTTAGAATCGTGCGGAACATCTCCATCATGGGTGATACCGGTCAAGGATACGCGAGCCATGCTGAGGTTCTTTATGAAAATTGCCGCGTGCCGGTTGCTCATCTTATCGGAAAAGAGGGAACAGGATTCATGCTTGCGCAGGAGCGCCTCGGTCCCGGCAGGATTCATCACTGCATGAGGTGGATTGGCATTTGCGAGCGGGCTTTTGACTTGATGTGCAGGCATGCTGCTATGCGCGAGGTTGCCGAAGGCGTAAAGCTGGGTGAGAAACAAATGGTGCAGCAATGGATTGCCGAGTCGCGGGCGGAAATCAATGCCGCCCGGCTGATGGTGCTGCAGGCGGCTTACAAGATGGAAAACGAAGGCAATAAAGCAGCGAAAGAAGAAATCTCCACCATCAAATTTTTTGCAGCAGGCGTGCTGCAACACGTGCTGGACCGTGCTATTCAGGTGCATGGCGCCCTCGGAATGACGGATGACCTGCCGCTGGCTTATTGGTATCGCCACGAACGGGCTGCGCGCATCTATGACGGACCGGATGAAGTGCACAAGTCACTGCTGGCAAGAAAGATTCTGAAGGATTATGGATTGACGTTAACCGGCTAACCTTCCGGTTTTTCTAGTTTTCAAATTCTTTTTTCATTTTTAATTGCGCGATGGGTTGTATCTGAAAGGCTTTCCTGAAGGAAAGGTATTACTCCGCCACATGTTGAAGCGCTGGAGGCTGCCCGGGGAGACAGGCGAGTGGTCACCAATAAATACTTTGACGTAATCCTGCTGTAATTTTTCTAAGCGGAATTACTTTAATAATCGGGATTGCCGAAATAATTCCTTAAAAAAAATTTGAAAACAGCTTGACAAAAAAGAAATAAATATTCATCTAACAGCCGGGCAGGCATCCCCGTTAAACTGCAAAAACATTGTTTTCCATGAGGAACGTGCCTGTACGGGACAGAATCATCCCGCTGTCATTCGACAGTAAATCCGGTTTCGACAAGCAAAAAGAGAGAATCGTCATCTACCCGAAGGTCAGCGACATTGTGATGATAGAGGGCGATGACAACTATTCCAATGTTTATTTCACCACCGCTTTTCAGAAATCCCTCAGCGCTATCCATGGTTCCAATCACCTGAGGATTTCCAAAACGCTGAAGTATTTTGAAGAAAGGCTGGACGACTTCGGCTGCTTTTTCAGGTGCAGCCGCGGTGCCATCATCAATCTTTATCACGTAAGCCTGCTGAAGTATCGCTGCGTTTATCTCTCTTCGCTTGACCGCGTGGTGTATCTCTCAGCCGACTCCGTCAACACCTTCAAGCGGGCAATGGATAGAATATAAAGGCGGTAAAATTGCGCTCACCGGAATTCATCCTCCGCTCAATCAAGCCTGCCTGCTGCTCATTTGCTCTTGAGGCTGCAACAACGCTGCTCTACCTTGGTTCACGACAGCTATTTCACCAGCGACCGTCATCGCTGAAACCCTTGCCAAATGCACATTCCTCAGGGGCTTCAGAGAATGAAGGTAGCGGTAAAAGCACCCATTTTAAAACACTAAAAAATTTAAACATGAAAAACCTGACTGTAATTGCATGCCTGATGTTTGGGGCATACATACTTGCATTTCCTAATCTGCCGAATTCGGTTTCAACCAAACATATAGAGGGATTGGATATTCAGATGCAAGGTGAGGTTTTGATTGCAAGTTCAGATAATCCGAATGACCCGCTGGTAAAGGTGGAGGTCTTTAACGGAGCGGGGCAAAAGGTTGCGCAGGGAGGGTGTTCTTCTACCAAATGCACCCTTGACCTCAGCAACCTCCCAACCGGCAACTATCTGGGGAAGGCAACAAGCCTGAGGGCTGTTCATACAGAACCTATTTATGTACCCTGAGAATTTTGAGTGAGTGCAGTTGTTTGAAAATACGGCTGATTTAATTTTTTAGACGTCATCGTTATCAGCCAGTCTTTATCGGCAAAATTCTCCTCAGCAAGCAGCTTGCTGAGGAGAATTTCCATATCATCCGCATCATCCGATTTCGCCAGCAGCCGGAAGTAACGGTAAAATTTTTCAAGTAGAGGAGCATTCTCCCCTATTTTGTTTCTGTAACGGTAAAGGTGTTTTTTATACATTTCAAGATAGGAATCGAGTGCAAAGTCGTTGCTTTCATATCCGATTTTCAGCAGGAGCTTTTTGACCGCAAACCCAAAATAAACATCATTTTTGTTATGGCTTGCCACAGCTAAATGATGAGAGGCTTTGGTGAATTCATTTTTGTGATAATAAAGTTCCCCTAAAACCAGATTATAATAGTCGCTTCGGTATTCATCAGGCAAATACTTGTGAAAGTTCTCGATGAAATTTTCAACCCATGTCGTTTTGTTCAATTTAATTGCAATTTTTGTAATGTTTTTAAACTCCTGGGGATTTATTCTTTCTCCTGAAACAAGAATGCCTTTACTTATTCTGAATTGAATGATTTCTAAATACTCCTTCAGATAATCTTTATTTCCTTTATTAATCAGGTTCACGCAAAAATTCTGAAGGTAAACACATACACGTCTGATTTCTTCCAATTGGATACTTTCTGCAGATTCTTTAATTGCTGATTTAACTTTAAGATAATATGGCAACGCCTCTTTCGGAGATTTTTCCAGATTCATTTTGAAGATATTTCCATATAGCGTCAGATACAAGTCCTTATTCATTTTGTAAGCTTCAAGAAAATCAAGTATTTCCCTTTTGTTCTCATCTTTAATACTCTTGCCAAGGAGTCGTTCCCTGAAAAGTGCTTCCGATAGATAATAAAGCTTTTTATAGAAATAAAAACACTCAAGCGATTTCATCACTTTATCCATTGAATTATCAGGAGTTCGTTGCTGGCTATTATCAAAGCCTTCAAATAATTCTTCCTCCAGTTTATGCACTCGCCAGAGATGGTCGAAGTCCTTGAATGGTTCGTTTTTCAATTTTTTTCTAAGCTGCTTAGCTAAAAAGGCAAAATGTTTTCGTAGATGCATCTTTTTGAATGCTTTCAGCGTTCCGATTTGTTCGAGGAATAAATCATCATTATTTTCAAACGAAAGGAATTTACCCGTAAGCTCAAGCAGGTGTGTTAATTTATTTGCAAGGTCCCCGTCATCTTTCACGCTCTCCACATTTTTAAATATTTCTTTATTAGCTATTCCTTCTTCAGCATAATGCGGATGAAGAGAACGCATGTAGTCAAAGACAGCCGATACAGAATGATTTTTATTGAAATAGGGTGAATGAATGAAATCCCGAAGTCTGTCCATCTGGTCGGGAGTCAGTCTTTTCAATACTTCTATGAGTTTTCTGTGCTGCATTTTCGCCTTGAATTTAACCGCAGTGAAAACCGCATTTTTTTGTCCCTGAAAGTTAAGGAACTACCCGCCTACTTTGCAATCAGCATTTCACCGTAAGAAACTCCGAATGTGAAGAAATTGTTAACAACTGAAAATAACAAATTTCTGCGGGTGCCTGCCCGCAGGGGGATAAATCGCGGAGGAAGCTTTCACCGGTTCCCTCCGCGCTTTTTCCTTGCTGAACGGAATGAACATAATAAAAACTAATACAATTATGCTGTTAACAGACAGAGAAAAAAATGTCTTGCGGCTGGTGGTTGACGGAAAACATAACCGGCAGATAGCCGAGATTCTCGGCATCAAGGTGAACACCGTCAAAAGCTATAAAACCCGGATAGGCTGGAAATACAGGAAATTCGGAATAAGAAATCTGAATCATTTAATGGCGTTATACAGAAAAAAGAAAAAAGAGGAAGGCAATGCGGCTGATGAAATTATTAAACTCATCAACGAAGAAAACTCCCGGAGCGGGTATCAAAACCAGTGAACTACCATTCCGCTTCTCAGCTTCGGCTCAAACCAGGTTGATTTGGGCGGCATCACGCTGCCTGCATCGGCAATCTCCATCAACTGTTCCATTGTAACGGGATAAAGCGCAAAGGCCACTTTCATTTCCCCGGAGTCAACTCTTTGCTTTAAATCCTTCAGTCCCCGTATTCCGCCCACAAAATCTATCCGCTCATCGGTGCGCGGGTCGTTGACGCCCAGCACAGGCGCCAATAAGTTTTCCTGAAGAATAGTGACGTCCAAAACGCCAATAGGGTCGTGGCGGCAGGTGCCTTCCCTTGGCGTCAGCTTGTACCATTTCCCCTCCAGATACATTCCGAACTCGTGCGGATGCCGGGGTTTTGCCAGTTCATCAGGCACCGGTTGCACTGCGAAATTTACCGACACCTTTTGTAAAAATTTTTCAACGTCATATCCATTCAAATCCTTTACCAGACGGTTGTAATCCATTATTCTGAGCTGGCTTGCAGGAAAGAGCACCGAAAGAAAAAAGTTGTATTCCTCCTCACCGGAATGATTGGGATTTTCTTCTGCCATTCCCTTGCCCACCTTTGCCGCTGAAGCCGCCCGATGATGACCGTCTGCAATGTAGGTGCAAGGTACTTTCTCTTTGAAGATTTTTGTGAGCTTAATAGTATGCTTCTCGTCATCAAGCACCCAAAAACGGTGCCTCACTCCGTCATCAGCCTCAAAATCATAAACGGGGTTTTTTGATTGCGTAATCCGTTCCGTCAGTTCATTTACCTCCTGAACATCACGGTAGGCGAGAAACACCGGCTCGGAATGGATGCGCGTCAGCTTCATGTGCCGGATGCGGTCCATCTCCTTGGCGGGGCGCGTATGCTCGTGTTTTTTGATTCTGTCAGCAAAATAATCTTCCACGCTGGAGCAGGCTACCAGTCCGGTTTGTAATTGTTCGTTCATTTCCAGTTCATATACATACAGCATGGACTTTTCATCCTGAAAAAAAATTCCGGCATCCAGTTGCGCGCGGAAATTATCGCGGGCTTTTTCATACACCTGATTGTCATGCTCATCCACGTCATCAGGCAAATCAATCTCCGCGCGAATCACGTGAAGAAAAGAGTACGGATTGCCTTTCGCTTCTTCCTTAGCCTCCTGCCGGTTCATCACATCATAGGGACGTGACGCCACCAGCTTAACGAATTCAGCCAGGGGCCGATAGCCTTTAAAGGGTTTGATTGTTATCATCTGGTTGAGCTGAAAAACTGAATGATTTTGTTTGCCGCCTCCACGCCCACCCTCGCCTGTGCTTCAAGGGTGGATGCTCCGATATGAGGCGTCAAAGAAATTCTCGGATGCTCCAGGATTTCCTTTCGGGGCTTCGGCTCGCCTTCAAACACATCCAGGGCGGCTGCGGCAACTTTTCCGGAATTTAACGCCTCCAGCAAATCACTTTCTGCAATCACACCGCCCCGCGAAGTGTTGACCAGCATCACGCCATCCTTCATCCTGTTGATTCGCTCTTTGTAGAGGATAGGCGGGTCGCCCTGCCTGAAAGGTACATGAAGCGTGATGAAATCACTTTGCGCAAGCAGGTCATCAAACACCACTGTCTTCAGCGTAATCACGGGAGCTACGTTTCCCACCGTAAAAAAATCCAACTGGATTTTCACTTCAGCATGGTGCAGTTTGAAGGGCATTACGTGCATCCCCAGCCCAAGCGCTATTTTAGCCACAGTTTGCCCGATACTGCCGAATCCGATGATGCCGAGCGTTTTGCCTTTCAGCTCGGTTCCTTTTGAATACCTTTTTTTCAGCTCACTGAATCTTTCCGCTCCCTCCTTCGGCATCCTGCGGTTCGAATCGTGAAGAAACCGCGAGAGCGTAAACAGATGCGCAAAAACCAACTCGGCAACCGATTGCGATGATACGCCCGGTGTAGTGGTGACTTCTATTTTTTTTGAGCGGGCATAGTCCACATCAATATTATCGGTGCCCGAGCCTGCGCGGACAATCAATTTCAAATTGGGACTGGCGTCAATCTCACGGCTGGTGATGCGCGTGGCGCTTCTCACCACCACGGCATCATACTTATTCAGGCTGTCGCGGAGCCGCTCCTGCGGGATTCTGGTTGTATCAACCCTGATTCCGGCAGCGGAGAGTTTTTCGATGCCCGCTTTTTCCAAGCCGTCATTTGCCAAGACTTTAATCATAATAGCAGAAAAGCTTCAAGGCGAATTCACACTCCTGACACTCTTTCTTTTGAAGAAGGCTGATGTGAAGCTGCAAACTCCTCCATCACTTCACACAGCGCTGTGACACTCTCCAGCGGAAGGGCATTGTATAGGGAAGCGCGGAATCCCCCCACCGAGCGGTGTCCCTTGATACCTACAATTCCCGCTTTCGTGCAGGCTTCTAAAAATGCGCCTTCCAATTCAGGGCAGCTGAGCGTGAATACTACATTCATTTTCGAACGGTCTTCCTTTGCCGCATGTCCTTTGTACAGCGGATGCCTGTCAATCACCTCATAAAGCCTGGCAGCTTTTGTTTCGTTGATTTTTTCAATCGCCTTCAACCCGCCTTTCTTTCTGAGCCACCGCAGCGTCAGCAGGCAAACGTAAATGCCGAACACGCAAGGCGTGTTGTAAAGCGAATCATTTTCGACAAACACCCGGTAATCAAGCATGGAGGGCAGGACTTTGTCAATCCTTTTCAGCAACTCTTTTCTCAGAACGACCAGCGTTACCCCTGCCGGACCCACATTTTTTTGCGCTCCGGCATATATCAGGTCAAACTTGCTTGCAGGAATTTCCCTGCTTAAAAAATCTGAGGACATGTCGGCAAAGTACAGCACGGGCGATTCAGGGAAACGGTGAAATTGTGTTCCGTAAATCGTGTTGTTGGTGGTAATGTGAAAGTATTTTGCCGTTCCCGGAACCTCAAAGCCTTTTGGGATATGATTGTAGTTCTGAGCCTTTGAAGATGCGACTACGTCCACCTTTCCAAACAGCTTTGCTTCCTTGATTGCCTTAGATGCCCAGGTTCCCGTATCGGCATAGGCTGCCGTTTCGCTTTCATTTAAAAAATTCATCGGCACCATACAAAACTGCAGGCTGGCACCTCCTTGCAGGAAAAGCACGTCATAATCTTCTCCCAATCCAAGCAGTTCTTTTACAAGCGCCTTTGCCTCTGCCACCACTCCCTCAAATGTTTTTCCTCGGTGCGAAATTTCTAAAACAGACTCCCCGCTGCCATTCAGTTCAACTACGGCTTCCGATGCTTCTTGAAGCACTTCCACCGGAAGCACACTGGGACCGGGATTGAAAATGTGTTTCCTCATCCTTTAATAATTTTCTGGGGTAAAGGTAACGCTTTGGCACGTTTGCTATAATCACTTCGGCAGCACCTCAAAAAAAAATAGGATTTAGCCGATTTAGCCGGCTAAGTTCTATGTTTGAGGTGCCAGACCTGACTTTTTTTATTGCTGCACGGAAATCAAAGCATCCTAATAATTACACCTTCGGGGTTCAGAAATTATTAAATCCCGAAAGGATAATAATAGAGTAAGTTTTCTTTGACAACAGAAACCCAGAAGGATGCACAAATTATCCATGAACTTCCGGTTAAAATATGGCTTGAGAATTTTTTCAGCACCTCAAAATGGGACTTAGCCCAATGGGAGATGCGTTGCATTTCAGGAAACCTTGATAATTCATAGTAAATTTGGAAAGAGATGTTTCCAATGAGAGTGCTTCAAGTTACAGCGCGCATACCGCGAGTTTTAATTGGAGGCCTGGTTTTATTATTCTTCTCATCAAAGGGGCAAATTCCATACTCAAAAAATATTGCCGTAAAGCAAGTTGACCCTTATTATTTAAGAAATTGCCGCTCGATGATTGAAACAATTCCCCTGCAAGCCAGGGGTAGTATTGTGGAA
>DATLYB010000358.1:0-4881 GCA_035575215.1 Chitinophagales bacterium | reverse complement strand
TCATGCGAATCCAGTCCGAGAAATACGAAACCGCCCCCGTGATAATAGAGCATCACGCGCTGATTGACGGAGGATGAGTTCTTATAAATGCGCACCGGCACTCCGTCAGCCGATTCGTTCACCACCGTTTCGATGCCGATTGTGTCATCGAACAGAAAGGCGCCCAGCTTCGCTGCACGCTCCGCCTCTCTGCGCATGGCGGCAACATCCCCATCCGGGCGCGGGTCAATCGGCTTGCGGAATTTGGCGAAGAGCAGAACGAGGCGGAGTTTCCAGGTCATTGTTCGGTTGATGTGGAACTCACCTCCCTCTTCCTCGCCCGGTGATTCACTACCATCCTGATGTCACCATAATCCACGTCATCACCGAAGGCGCTTTTTATGGCGGAGTAGCTGTCGGCATGGGTACTGTCTAAGTATTTTTCAATGCGATGAATGATTTCCACCGGCAGCACGTCAAACACATCAATTTCTCCTGATTGAATCCATTTGGCGATATGACTTTTGATGGTGGAAATTGCGAGATTTCTTACTGATGCTATTTCCTCCAGCTTCATGCCCTGCTTGTAAAGCGCAAGCGTGTCGTTGTATGTACCGCCTTTTTGTTTTTTGCCGGATGTGGTTGAGCTGATGATTTTCCGCAGCAAATTTCTGGAATACTTTTTCTCACCGGAATAAAGCTGCTTATCCAGGTACCGCGCGTCATACAGCCGGTTCACTTTGTTCCAGAAACTGTCCTCCGTTTCCTGCACGTGCTGCACATATTTTTTCACGCGGCTTTTGAAAGCGAAGTCTTCGATATGTTTATGCAGCGGGGTGATGAGCTGCGTGAAAATCTGTTCGGTGAAATAAGCAATCGCTTTGTCGCAGCGGTTCCTGAGCGCAGGATAAACGTCTTGCTCCTTTATACTGTCTGACGTTTCCGCGAAGACATGAAGCAACCTTTCCAGCTCTTTCTGGAATTTGTCTGAGGTGGCGATGATTTTTTCAGTCTGAGCCGAGATGTGTTCAAATAATTCAATTACCTTTTGCTTGCCGGGAATATCTTTTTCCTTCCAGTCGGCAAGGCAGTCGCTCAATTTCTGAAAATCGAACAGCCGCTTCAAAAGATAAGCAGCATATTCCGCTTTGGCAGGTGCGAGCTGGTTTTGCAAATCGGAAATGCCATGATGCCCATCGGAGAATTCCGAGATGCGCTCATCGCTGTAGAGCATGTTGGGGCGAATGAGCGAGTGTAGCACGATGCCGTCAAGCGTGCGGCAGCGGCTCAGCGCCACATAGACCTGCCCCGCTGCAAAGGAGTGTCCTGCATCAACAATCACCTTGTCGAAAGTCAAGCCCTGGCTCTTGTGAATGGTGATTGCCCATGCCAGCCGCAGCGGAAACTGGCTGAACGTCCCCAGTTCCTCCTTCGTGATTTTCTCCGTTCCGCGCTCCATCGTGTAACGGATGTTTTTCCACGTTTCTTTCCGCAGCCAGAAATCCTCGTTATTGTCGCGCAGCGTCACCATGATGTTTTCTCCCTCGATTCTTTTCACCAGCGCCAGGCTGCCATTATAGTATCTGCCTTCCTCCAAATCATTCTTGATGAACATTACCTGCGCGCCTTCCTTGAGCTGCAGCACTTTTTCACAGGGATACATATTTTCCGGGAAGTCGCCTTCGATTTCAGCCTCGGATGTGTGCAGCCTGCCGGGCAGCTTCCGCAGTTCCCGCTCATTCACATTGTCGGCTTTATAGTTGTGTGTTGTGAGGAGGATGTATCCCGGTTCTGTCGGCTTGAAAATCGGGTTATACCGTTTTTTCAGCTCCTCAAAGTCCTCAGGTTCGATGCGCTGATGGCGGATGTTGTTTAGGATATTCAGAAACTTCTCTTCGCTTTGCCGGTAGATTTTTTTCAGCTCAATCTTCCATGCATCCAACTGCTTCCACACGAGCGAATCAAAAAAATACGGGCTGCGATAATACTGCTGCAGGATTTCCCATTCCTCGCTTCGCACCACGGGCGGCAGTTGGTGCATGTCGCCAATGAGCAGCACCTGCACACCTCCAAACGGTTTTTGATTTCTGCGCAGCGTGCGCAGCGTGAAATCAATTGCATCCATAATATCGCAGCGCACCATGCTCACTTCGTCTAGAATCAGCAGTTCCAGTTCACGAATCAACTGAAGCTTCTCCCGTCTGAATTTCAAATGACTGAGCAGCAGCCTGCGGTTGGTAGCGATGTTCAAATCCACGTAATCATTCGTGGGGATAAATGACGTGGTTGGGAAATGGAACATCGAATGTATCGTGACGCCTCCCGCATTAATTGCAGCTACGCCCGTAGGCGCTGCGATGACGAAATTCTTGGTCGTCTGCTCTGCAATCTTTTTCAGCAGCGTGGTTTTACCCGTGCCCGCCCTGCCGGTGAGAAAAATATTCTTATGGGTGTGAAGCACGTATTCTTTGGCAAGATGCGATTCGGAGTTTTCCATCGGGATAAATTTAACGGAACGCAGAAACTTCGGATGGATGTCTTTAAAACGTCTTCCTCGAACGCGGTCCCATCACCTTCCAGTCAATTCGTTCATCCGGATTCAGGATAGGTATTTTCAGCGTGACAAAAAAATCAAGTGCCTTGTTCCTGTCATATGCCCAGAAGGTAAAAAGATTTCCCGAACCGATTACAACAGGCTTCAGACGTATTGCGAGACCTGCATCCGCGGGAATGTAATTGGTGAATGTGAGCGGAACGTAGATGCCGTAGCGGTCATCTTCAAAGCGCGGAGTGAGGTTGAAACGAAACAGCATCGGCAGTTCCGGGTTGGCAAGCTGAGCGAACATGAAATGAAACTCGCTATAGACAATTGCCCTTCTGCGGACAGTTACCTCGCAGTAAACCCGCAGCGACATGGGAAGCGTGACGCTGTAATCGGGAGTAACCGATTCGTCAATATTGAAAATCTCGCGCAGCGTGTCGGCAGTGGCAGCGAGAGAGCCGTTCAGGAAAGCTTCCCTGCTGATGTTGTCGGTGCCTGCATTTTTCTTTGAATAGAGCGTTGCGGATTTATACCGTGCCTTCCCGATATCGTTGAGCGCAAACCCGGCTTTCAGCCTGTAGTTGGATGCTCCGGGACATGAGCGCAGGCTTATCATCCTATACTCAGCTCCGATATCAAATCCATAACCGACCTTATCTGCAAAATGCAACTTCCCTTCATCCACCAGGTCATTGATGTTATCACTCGCTTCAGAATCAATGGAGAAGCCCATATGCCGAATCATGCTGCCGCTTGAAGTCACATCGAGATGCTCAATATTAATGTTCATATGTCCGGTGCCAAATACCAGCTTCACAAATGCACCCGCGGAAAATTTGTGAAAATCTTCTTCGAACAAAATACCGGCAGCACCCAAACCGAATTCATCCCAGCCGGTATATAAAATATGGGTTGATTCATTTTCGGCATTCAAAGCAAGTGATGATTCAGCTTTATCAAAAAGACGTGCAACATCCGGTTCGGAAAAGTCCGACAGCCAGAGGTAGCGTATGTTCCATGCAAACGCCAGGGACACCCGCTCATGTGCCCGCACCTGGATGGACGGTCCCTGCAGGTTGCTGAATACGTTCGTCCTGCTTCTCAATTCGCTGAATCCGGATAGACTTTTAAAGCCACCGGAAAACACCACATCGAGGAAATCACTTCCGAAAATGTTTTTACTTTTCGTATTCAGGTGCGCACCGAAAAGTGTTGCATCCACCTTGAACGGCATTGCCGCCATCCCAGCGGGGCGCAGCGTGGCGCTGCTGATGCCGGTGAAACGCCCGGTTTCATAGCCGGGCCATTGCTGGCTGTAAGCGGCAGAATGAAATAATAATAATGAAAGCGTTGCGATAACAACAATACAATTGAATTTCATGACGGAATTTTTAACCCCTGGTTTTGCAAGCTAAAAGCGTGGCTAAAATAAGGAACTATTGATCAGCGGCAATAACTCTGCGGGATTTTGGTGTTTTTTATGTTGAAATTCAAAAAACGTATCATCATTACATCATCAAATCACCGGATTATCAACTCAGCTCACATATTCCTCCGATACTGCCCGCCCACCTCAAACAGCGCCTCCGTGATTTGTCCGAGCGAACAGTACTTGACGGCTTCCATCAATGACTCGAAAACGTTCTTGTTATGAAGGGCAGACTCTTTCACTTTCTCAATCCACTGTCTGCTTTCGGCAGCGTTGCGCTGATGCAGTTCCCTGAGCATCCTGATTTGATAGTCTTTTTCTTCTTTGGTGGAGCGGATGACTTGTTTGGGAATGATGGTGGGTGAGCCTTCCTGCGAAAGAAAAGTGTTCACGCCAATCACGGGCAGCTCGCCTGAGTTTTTCAGCGTTTCGTAATAGAGTGATTCTTCCTGAATCCTGCCGCGCTGGTACATGGTTTCCATGGCGCCAAGCACTCCTCCGCGTTCGTTCAGCCGCTCAAACTCGGCATACACGGCTTCTTCCACAAGGTCGGTCAGCTCTTCGATGATGAACGAGCCTTGCAGAGGGTTTTGGTTTTTTGCCAGTCCCAATTCATGGTTGATGATGAGCTGAATTGCCACGGCCCTGCGCACGCTTTCCTCCGTGGGAGTGGTAATCGCTTCATCGTAAGCGTTCGTGTGCAGCGAGTTGCAGTTGTCATAAATGGCGTAAAGCGCCTGCAGGGTGGTGCGGATGTCGTTGAATGAAATTTCCTGGGCATGCAGCGAGCGTCCTGATGTCTGTATGTGATATTTCAATTTCTGGCTGCGTTCGTTGGCGCCATATTTATACTTCATCGCCTTCGCCCAGATTCTTCTTGCCACTCTGCCCATCACGGCATATTCGGCATCAATGCCGTTGGAGAAAAAGA
>DATLYB010000357.1:0-3362 GCA_035575215.1 Chitinophagales bacterium | reverse complement strand
TTGTCTTCCGCATTCAGAAGGCTTGCGGCAAACACTGCCGTCAGCGGATATTTGGACGTGTCCATCACGGAGCGGAGATAATTCTGGTGCGCGGCATATTTTTCCTGATACTGCTGCTGCGCAAAAATCATTTCCTGCATCTGCCCTCTTGCCCTTGCGATATTGTATTGGTTGTTTATTTGGTTGAGCGTTGCCTGATTTTCGCCTGCCTTCACAATAAATGCCGCAAATGACTGCGATTCGGGAGAGCCGTCAATAGTGTATTTGTAAATATTGCTGGCGTCAGCATTGAAATTATAATTACCGGCATCCAGCACAACCAGCCAGTTGATATTATTGTTCAGCCGAATCAGGTAAAGACCTTTCTCGGTTATCTGTCCTTTGAACGTAAATGAACCATCACCGGAAATGGTGGCGCTTCCCAGCGTCTGCTGATTTTGCAGCAGCGAGTACCTTTCGAGGATGACCGGTTGTGAAACGGCATTGGCGATTTTCCCGCTGAGAATGAATTCAGTTGAGGATGGTGTTATGTTTGCCGGAGCTGAAGTTTCCGTTCCGGTGGAATTTTCCTGAGCTGGCGAAGCTGCAATTTCATTCTTCCCCCCCGGATTGCCGCTGCCAGGATTTGCCGGTGTAGATGTTCCGCTGTCCGTGTTGCTGCTGCAGGAAAACAACAATCCCGTCAGGAACAGAATAAAAATCTGCTTCATGCTTCGTATTTTTTGTTTAATGCTTCCATCAATAACTTGCCGGCAACTTCCGGGTTGAGCCTTCCCTTTGACTGCTTCATGATTTCCCCCATGAAAAACCCCAGCAATCCTTTCTTCCCATTCCTGTAAGATTTCACCTTGTCGGGATGTTGTGCCAGCGCGCCTTCAATATAGTGAGTGACCAATGTAACATCTGACTGCTGCACTAAGTTCAGCCGCTGTGCGATGGCATCAGGCGATTCACTTTGATTTTGCGCCATTTCAGGGAAAATCTTCAATGCCGCCACCGAATGACTCACCATGCCGTTCTTCACCATTGTCAGCAAATCCGCGAGTCTTTCTGCGCTCACCGGAAATTCTTCCATGCTCACGGCTTGTTTGTTCAGATAATTTTTCACCGTTCCCAGCATCCAGTTGGCTGCAGTGCGAGGATCGCCTGTTTTGTTCGCCAGCCTTTCAAAGTACGCTGCCATTTCTTTCTCTTCTGAAAGAATTGCCGCTTCATTCGGTTGAAGATGATATTGCACCACAAATCGTTTTCGCAATATTCCCGGCAGTTCCGGCATGTTTTCCCTCGCCTCTTTCAGCATGTCATCCGTGACGACTACCGGGGGAAGGTCAGGCTCGGGGAAATAGCGGTAATCGTCCTCTTCCTCCTTGTGACGCATGGCAAAAGTAACACCTTTTTCAGCATCGAAACTGCGCGTATGCCGCGTGATTCGACCCCCTGATTCGAGTTCATCCGCCTGCCTTTTGATTTCCATTTCGATGGCTTTTCTCAGGAAGCGGAATGAATTCAGGTTTTTCACTTCCACTTTGGTGCCGAGCTTTGACTCGCCTTTTTTCCGCATGGAAATGTTGGCATCGCAGCGCATGCTGCCTTCTTCCATATTGCCATCGCAGATGCCGAGCCAGCGCACCAGTTTCCTCAGTTCCGCCATAAACTGAAACGCTTCCTCAGCGGAAAACAGAACCGGCTCGGTGACGATTTCAAGCAGCGGTGTGCCCGCCCGGTTGAGGTCAATGAGTGAATCGAGTTTGTCAATGTCGTGAATGCTTTTGCCGGCATCTTCTTCAATGTGAATACGGTTAAGCTGAATTTTTCTTATCCCGCTGTCTGATTCAATTTCCACAAAACCACCGGAACAGATGGGCGTTTTGAGCTGCGAGATTTGAAAGCCCTTTGGCAAGTCGGGGTAGAAGTAGTTTTTCCGCTCGAAATACAAGAACGGAGCGATGGAGCTCTCACAAGCCAGTCCGAGCATAACAGCCTGGCGGATTGCTTTTCCATTGAGGAAAGGCAGCGTACCCGGATGCGCAAGCGTTACCGGGCTTATATGGGTGTTAGGCTCACCGCCAAAATTGTTCACATCGCTGCTGAACAGCTTGCTCTTTGTGAGCAGGCGGGCGTGCACTTCCAAGCCGATGATGGGTTCGTAGTTCACACAATTTTGAGTTCAGGGTTGAAGCGGAGCAACTCTTTTTTTTTGACCAGAAGTCCGAGATTTATTTTCATGGTTCCTGAAGGCAGAGTTATATAAATTTAAATCGTGCATTACCTGGGTTTTGCTGCACAAGTAGTCATATCCTTTCAATGAAGCTCCTCGCCCGCTCCACCGCTTTCTTCAGCCCTTCGGGATTCTTCCCGCCCGCAGTGGCAAAGAAGGGCTGCCCTCCTCCTCCGCCCTGAATTTCCCGGGCGAGTTCGCGGATGATGCTGCCTGCATGAAGGTTTTTCTCTTTCACCAGCATTTCGTCAATCATCACCGCCAGGTGCGGCTTGCCGTCAATATTGGCGCCCAGCACAAGGAAAAGGTTCTTCACCTCGTTTTTCAGCTGGTAGGACAAATCTTTCAGCGCATCTGCCGAGCGCAGGTTCACGATGCTGCCGATATAGTTGATGCCGTTGAGCCGCTGCACGTTTTGCTTGAGGGACTCTTTGATGCTGCCGGAAATAACCGACTGCATTTTCTCGATTTCCCGGGCGAGCGCACGGTTTTCGTTTACCAGATTTTCCACACCCGCCACCACATTCGGATTCTTCACGAGAGCCTCGATTTTTTTCAGTTCCGCAATTTTCTGGTTGAGATATTCCAACGCCTTCGGACCGGTCAGCGCCTCAATCCTCCGGATGCCTGCTGCCACCGCGCTTTCAGAAATGATTTTGAACACTCCGATTTGCCCGGTTGACTGAACGTGCGTTCCCCCGCATAATTCCACGGAGGTTCCGAAGCGGATTACCCGCACCGTATCGCCATACTTCTCACCGAACAATGCCATCGCGCCCATCTTCTTCGCTTCATCAAACGGCACGTGGCGCCTTTCGTCCCGCGGGATGTTCTGCTGAATCTTTTCATTCACGAGCATCTCGATTTTTGCCAGCTCCTCATCGGTCACTTTTTGGAAATGCGAAAAGTCGAATCGCAGGTAATCGGGATGCACCAGCGAGCCGCGCTGCTCCACGTGCTTGCCCAGCACCGTCCGCAAAGCCTCATGCAGCAGATGCGTGGCGGAATGGTTGTAAACCGTGGCAAGCCTTTTTTCCTTGTTAACCACCGCCCTGAATTTTTTTTCAGGATGGGCGGGAAGCCGTTCTGTGAAATGCAGTATCAGCTCATTTTCTTTTTTGGTGTCGAGAATTTCCACCCGCTC
>DATLYB010000356.1:0-2220 GCA_035575215.1 Chitinophagales bacterium | reverse complement strand
CGGAGTTTTGCCGTCAACCTGAAGCATCTTGAAGCGATTAGCAGTGTTACATTAAAAGTAAGTGGCGGCAGGGAGATTCCTTTACAGCAAACCTACAGGCAGGAATTGCTGCAAAAGATTCAATCAATAAAGTGAAACACTGCTAATAAAGTGAAACGGCTGCTTCGCTGGCAACTGAACTTTCTTTTCGAGGTTGTAATAAAACTCCGCTCTTTTCACATCGCCCATCTTTTCCCTGAAATTTTGTAGACAGGTTTATTTTTTCTGTTCAGTGCCCGCCTTTTTCAACTATGCCATGACGGATGGCATCTATGAACTGCTCAAAAAAAACAAAACCGGCATCATTAACTTCATGGGCAAATCAGTCCGCCTCACCAAAGTTTTTAACTCGATTTGTTCCCAACTTGAAATTTTGAGGAAACTCCAATTCTTTTAAGAGAAGATGCTAAATACGCTCGAGCCGTATTTACGCTGCTGCCTGAATCGCGGATGATTCTCAAATGTAACTTTCGGTTCGTGTTCCAGGATAAACCACCCGCCTTCCTTCAACAAGTTGTTATCGAAAACACGATTAACGATTTCGTCAAGATTTTTCACCGTATAGGGCGGGTCGGCAAATATCAAATCAAACTGCTCCCTGCAATTTCTCAGAAACACAAACACATCTTGCTGCTCGATTTCGATATTGTCAATCCCAAGTTCGCGCGATGTTTTCCGTATGAAGTTGCAGCAGGAGCTGTTCTGCTCAACAGCCACGATGCTGGCGCATCCTCTCGAAGCCAGTTCGTAGCTGATGCTGCCTGTTCCGGCAAACAAATCAAGTGCTTTGATTGCTGCAAAATCAAATTGATTATTGAGAATGTTGAAAATACTTTCTTTCGAAAAATCAGTGGTGGGGCGAACGGGCAGCCCTTTGTGCGGATGGAATCGCCTGCCTTTCAGTGAGCCGCCTATTATTCGCATAGGTGAATGCTGTACAGCAATGCAAACAAATGTTTCGGAACGGTATCCAGCTTTGCCGAATACTTCAGCGCCTTTGGACAGTCGGCAAATGTCAGGTTTTTTAGAAAACGCTTAGCGGTTTGATAATTTTCAGAATCGGGTGTGATGTCGCCCGACAAGGAAACGATGATTTGCTCGGGATGAAAACTCAGTTCTTCGGCAGCCGCCATCATATAATAGGAGAAATCTTCTTTTGATTTTATGGAATAGCAATTATAAAACACGAATTTTCCCTGCTCGATTGCGGCAAGGTGCAGGTTATCCTCAGCCAAATTTGCGAACATCCTGTTTTCGCGCTGGTGCTTGTTTTCACGGATAATGGTTTCGATGAAGGGTGTTGAAACATGAACCGTCATGAAGGTCTCAAAGAGCTTCCTTACTCCTTCCAGCAATCCGGCCGGAATGCTGTAAACATTGTAAGCCGGCAGCGTGGCGATGAAATCCTTGACGGGCTCTCCGGAGGAAGAGATACCGAACTCCAGGTAGGTTTTCAATTCGCCTTCCTCGAATATATCACCCGGCACCAGCAGGCTTTTTCCGTAGCCGAGCGCAATTTTGACGCTTCCAAAAGTGTGCAATCCAAAATCATTTTCATCCAAAATCCTGATGCCTTCCTCCCATGAACCGAAGGATGCATGTTTTTCATTTGAAAAATCGGATACGGAAACAACGCGATGGTGAATCAAATCGAGAATGCTCCACGCCACCCTTGCCGGACTTAAATAAACGGCTAATCCGCAGTTGGATTTGTTCAGCCGCTGAAGCTGTTCATCTGCAAGGTGAATGCGGGGGAGTATGGTGTTCACTCTTTCCAGCGTATTGAAATTTTTAAGCCTCTATATTAAAACATTTTTACTGTCGGAAGAAAACACAGAGCTGTATTATCTTCCAAAACAGAGTGACGTTCGGACTTTGGCATTTCCCTTATCTTGGCATCCATAATCATGCTCCGCTTCCTGAAGATAGCTGCCGGACCTGTATTTGCTGCGGGATTTTACCTCCTGCTGAAATCCCTCCAGCCCGATGAGCACGTTGCACGCATGGCTGGAATTGCAATCTGGATGGCGCTGTGGTGGATTCTGGAATCAGTGCCAATGGCCGTCACATCCCTGCTGCCGGTGTTCCTGTTTCCGCTTGCGGGCATCATGAGCACCGATAAGATTGCGCCTTTTTACATGAATGACGTGCTGATGCTCTTCATGGGCGGATTTCTTATTG
>DATLYB010000355.1:0-5779 GCA_035575215.1 Chitinophagales bacterium | reverse complement strand
CCAACCACCGCGTAAACACAGCCCGCATCACTTTTCACATAAGGGTAAGGCATGGCGCCACTGCCGCCTGCCACAATCATGCTGCTGTTGAAAGTTGACTCGGTGCCGTAATGCCCGTTGATGAGAAAGGAGCGTTCATAGGCATGGCTGTGTCCGCACAACACAAGATCAACCTTATAGCTTTCGAGAATCGGGATAATATTTTGACGCATCTCCACCAGTTCCGCTTCCGTGTCGGAATTATGACTGCCTTTTGAATAGGGGGGATGATGCCAGTAGGCGATAGTCCATCGCTGCGTGTTGGCTGAGAGGTCGCTGGCAAGCCAGGCAGCCATCCCGTTGCCGATAGCGCGAAATGTTGCGGTGGTTGATTCCAGAACAATGAAATGGATGTTCGCATAATTGTAGGAATAGTATGCTTCCGTGTTGGAAGCTATGCCACCGGCTTCCCCTTTCCTGGGAAGAGTGAAAATGTCATAGTAAGGGCCGGTCTGGTTGGTTGCATTGGCTGAAATGAGGTCATGGTTTCCCGCTGCGGGCCATACCACTGTTTGCTTAAACATCTGCTCGTAGTGATTAATGAAAACATTGGTTTGATATTCGGCATCGGTGCCTGAATTGTAAGCATTGTCACCCAGCCAAAGCCAGAGGTCGGTGTAGGTTGAGCCGGTGTAATGGTAGTAGGCATCGCGCACCTGATTCTGCTCAGCGTAATTGGACCCCGCATCGCCAATCACCCAGATTCGCGTGGGTTTCACTGTGCCGACATTCGGTGGCGTGATGAAAAAATTATTGGCATCGCCTTGCAAGGTTGTGGCTGATGTTCCGATTGAATAATAGTACCTGGTGGAAGGAGTTAAGCCGGTGAGTTTTATTTCGTGCTCACTGACAGGTGCGGAATAATAAACCGAATTGGTAAGTGCAGCCGCACTCAACCCATAGCGCACCCTCGAATCAGAGAGAACATCGGTACGCCATCGGATGATAATGCTGGTGGGAGTGGCAATCTGCAAATAAGGACCGCGTTTCAGCACCACCGGAATCACCGTTGGAGTGGCAGCCAGCCGCATCTTAAAGCTCAAATCACTGCTGTTGACGGCTCCCTGATGCACCTCCACCGCCACGACATTCGTGCCTGCCCGAAGCACTGCTGCAGGAACAGCAGTGGAATAATAGGCTGATTCATCGGGCGCACCGATAGACGAGGAAGCGAGAGTGGTATAGGTAATGATTCCGGTGGGCATGTTGCTGCGGTAAACTTCCGTTCCGTTGATGTAAACCACCGCTCCGTCATCGCGAACAATAAACAAGTTGAGAGAATTGTAGGCTGCTGGATTTGCAACGGAGAATGTTTTCCTGAAATAAGTAGTGATATACTTATTGGCCGCGTTAGGCCCGTAACTCACCGTGGTGGCTTCGTCACCGTCACCATAGCCCAGTTCGGCATTGCCTGTGTTCCAATTTGCGTCATTAAAAAAGACGGACCGCCAGGCGGTTCCCTGGTTGCTGCCGTTGTCAAGGTATTTCCATGAGTTGCCTGCGTAAATCAAAGTATCGGTGGATAGCAGCGTAGTAAAATTTGCAAGCGCTGAATAGCCGCTGGAGGATGTGCCGCAAACGGTTTGCACCTGGTATTCATATTGGGTGAAGGGGGCGAGTCCGGTCAGATTTTTTGAGTTGGTGGCAGATGCGCTATTCGTCCATGTGGTTGTTCCGAAAAGGCGGTGACGCACCACGTAGTTTGTTGCAGCGGCCACCGCAATCCAATTCAGGGTGGCTGATGTTGCAGTAATGTTAGTGGCGTTCAGTCCGGATGGAGCCGTGCATGGGTCGGGCACTGTTGCAGAAAGGGTGAGATTAAAACTGATGTCGCTGCTTGTTTGGCTTGACTGGTGAATTTCAACAGCGATGACGTTGGTGCCGTTTACCAAAAGTGAAGGGCTGATGGCGGTGGTAAGGAAAGCAGATTCAGCAGATCCCGCAATTGCATCGGTGGCAAGAGTGGCATAGGTAACCGTGCCGGCCGGCATATTGTTTCTGTAAACCTCAGTCCCGTTGAGGTACACCACTGCGCCATCATCACGCAGCAGGGAAAGCGACAGGGACAAAACAGAGGAAGCGTTGTTCACCGAAAAAGCTTTCCTGAAATAAGTGGTAATGTATTTCAGGTTCGGGTCGGGTCCGTAACCGACTATGGTCGCCTCGTCCCCGTCTCCGTATCCAAGCTGTGATTTTCCTGAAAGCCACGAAGCGTCATTAAATGACGGGGAGGTCCATCCGATGCCCTGATCGCTGCCGTCATCAAGATATTTCCACGTTGCACCTGACTTGATTAGGTTAGTGGTGGCGGAAAAAATGGGGGAAATACCGGCAATGGAAGTCACGAAAAGTATGCAGAATGCTTTGGACATTATAGGATGGCGTGTAAATTTTGATGTGTGTAAATCTGATGAAAGATAAGTAATAGATGCCTTAACCACAACGAAACTCATGAAAGTGTCATAAAAATCTGCAAGCAAAAACGGAATCAAGCCTCCATACCTCCATATTTGAAGCCTTGGGAAAGGAAGCCTTGATTGTAAAAATGAGTTTGTTTGCTAATTTTTTAAAACATAACTTTGCACCCCGCATTTGTGCTCGTTTCGGGTAAAACGGATGAACAAGTTGAAGATGTCAGAAACGGCTTAATGTGCAGAAAACCGCGGGGTGGAGCAGTTGGTAGCTCGTTGGGCTCATAACCCAAAGGTCGCAGGTTCAAGTCCTGCCCCCGCTACTAAAAAATAAAGAGGCTGCTGCGTGGAGCAGGCCTCTTTTTTTTCAATTCAAGCTACACGGTTAGAATCATCCGAGAGAAGTCACGATTACCATCATTATCTGCTTACTGCAACCCGCTTTTCAACAGTGCCCCGTTCCGTTTGAATTCTGACGAAGTAGGCTCCCTGGGGTTGGTAGGTGAGGTCAAGAGTGTATCTGCTTCCTGAATTCTGTTTGCCGAGTTCAACTGTCTTAAGTTCTTTTCCGGCAACATCCAGCACACTCAGACTCACCTTGTCAAAAGCTGCATTTTTGACTTCCACCATCAGTACCCCGCTTGTGGGATTGGGATAGATTTCAAAATGACGGGCGATGATTTCTTCAATCCCAACGCTGGTGATGCTCACAGTTTTGCATTTTTCCTTGACAGGCTTGCTGAAAGGAGGAGCATTGAATGCATTTGCTGACTTAAGACACACGTTGTAATCACCGTTTTGGGAGTAAGTGTGCGAAGGATTACGGTTGGTATTGGCTGTTTGGTCGCCAAAATCCCATTGCCATGATGTGGGGGTATAAAGTGAGGAGTCGGAGAAGAAGACAGTAGAGCCCACAATAGTGTATCCGAAATCAGGGTCAGGCTCGGTATTGACAATCACGGTTCTTGTGACGGGGGTGGCGGAATTTCCGGCTGAATCTGAAACGGTATAGGTTACCGTGTAGGTGCCGCGCGTGGTTACATTAACTACTGATGCTCCGTTGCTGACCACACTGTTAGTCAGGTTGCCATCAGCGCAATCAAAAGCTGCTGCGCCTAATTCGCTGTAGGATGTTCCCAGGTAAATATACTGCGGGTTTGCTCCAATCAGAGTGATGCTCGGGGGTGTTACATCGGGAGTGATATTCACCGTTCGTGTAACCGATACAGGGGGATTAACACCATCGGTAGCCGAGTACGTTACCGTGTAACTTCCTACCGTGTTTTCATCAACGGTGCTGCTGGTTGTCACTGTCAATGAGCCGAGGCAATTATCAATGGCAATCGCTCCGGGGTCCACAAAACTGTTGCACAGTTCAATGTTCAAAGGGTTGCTTCCGTTCAGGGTAATGGCAGGCGGCAGGTTGGAAACAACTACCGTTCGTGTCTGCGCAGTTGCTGCATTGCCTGCTCCATCCGTCACATTATAGGTGATGGTGTATGTTCCGGGTGCCAGCGGAGTCGGGACATTGCTCGAAACTATAATGTTGTTGGAAATATCACCGTCCAGATTATCGGAAGCAGTTGCTCCCGGGTCGGAAAAGAAATCGCACACGTCAACATTGATAGTGGAAGAGCCGATTAAAGTAATGACAGGCGGGGTATTGTCAGGAGAAGTAACAACCCGCACTATTCTTGTCACTTCGCATGCAACGTTTCCTGTTAAATCCGTCACATTGTAGGTGACCATATAAGTGCCTGCTGCGCTGGTATTGACATTGCTATTGACAACAATGCTTCCGGAAATATTTCCATCCTTGTTATCAATTGCCGTTGCTCCGGGGTCATTAAAAGGATTATTCACGACCACGGTCATCGGTGAGGTGCCATTGAGTGTAATCACAGGCGGCAACACATCCGCTGAAAAATCAGCATCGCTGTATTGGATGTTTTGCACGTAATGAAACTGCACCGGATCGGTGTCTAGTCCTGATGCATTCAATTCGGTGAAAACAGTGGGCACCCTGTAAGTACCGCCCGCAGCCACCGCATTGGGAGAGAAGGATGCGAACAACGCACCGCCTGACCACACCGGGTCGGTTTCTGTCCAGTTGACAACAGGAGTTGCCAACCCGGTAGTTACATCATAAGCTCTGGTCTTCAGGTTGGGAAGTTGGTTGGTGCCGCCCGTCACGTTCGGGTCGGAATCGAGCCATCCGAAAAACACCTTCTTGCCATCGGGACTGAGGGCGCATTGCGGTCGGTTATCTTCCGAAACGTCAGCGGTGATGTCACCCCGGAACGTGGCGATATCGTCCAAATATATCGCCTGCCATTTGCAGTCAGGTGACGCTGAAGGCACATACGTGAAGTCATAAATTTTCAGACCCGCTGCCGTTCCTGTGGCGATGGAGTAGGCTTGCCCGGTTCCTGATGAGCCTGTCACCACGAGTATATGCGGGCTGCCATTCACGTCAGTAACAATATCCATGTCAAAGGCAGTGGTGGGGATGGGATTTACTGTAAGATTGTTCACTACATTATCGAAGCTGGAGAGATTGAGCACGATGGGACCCGTCCAGGTGCTGCCACCGTTGGTCGTTTTGTAGAGATTGATGGAGAAGGTAGTGTCGCCTCCTGCGGTGATATCGCCTAAAAAACCAATCCAGCCGTATTGCCCGGTGGGGTCAAATGCCATATTGAGTGCAGTGGCTTGCGAAGTGCCTTCGATATCTCGGTCGAAAGGCGGAGTGATAGTGGAGTAAAGCGTCCAGTCCACATCCTCCGTATTGGAGTTCCAGACTCCCTTAAAAAGGAGGATGCTGTTGAATTCCACTTCATCAAATCCCCAGTTCACCGCCCAGAAAACACCTGCAGGTCCATTGCACATACCGCGTGCAATTTCGATGTCAGAGTTATTAGGGTAGTGCACGTTTTCAGTAAAGGTGGACGTGTCATTATTCAGGCGAGCCACGCCCGTGAAGTGACCATCCCAGCTTCCGCCTGCATCAAAAGGCAGCCAACTGCCCAGATATGCAAGATAGGCATTGTCAGGGTCGTTATTCGCGGAAGGATTGTGAATCACCACGTTGGGGTAGCGCCCTGCAAGCGTTTGCTGATTGCCCTTGGGATTGAGCACCCCGTAATTCAACTCCCAGGTGGCGCCACCGTCATACGACACATCATAACGATACTGTCCCAGATTGCTTTCGGGAAATACCGTGGGGTCTGAGCGATGAATAAATACAATGGTATTGAGCATCTGATTGGCAGCGATTCGGTTCACTTCAGGCGAAAGGATAGTAAACAGGTTCCCTGAAGTGCCAAGCG
>DATLYB010000354.1:0-7477 GCA_035575215.1 Chitinophagales bacterium | reverse complement strand
TGGTCATAAGCCCATTGGATGCCCGCCTTGTGGGCGCTGCCGATGCCTGATTTTTCTTTGCGGTGAATAACGTTCACCTGCCTGTGTTCCTCAGCTATCGCATCCAGAATTTTTCCTGTGCCGTCAGGCGAGTTGTCATCGAGAAAAAGAAAGTCGGCATCAGGATGGAGCATCTGAATCTGCTGAAAGAGCCTCGGTGCATTTTCGGCTTCATTGTAGGTAGGGATAAAGATGAGCGTTTTACTCTGAGCCATGCTTTTTCAGTTCTTCATCAACCAGAATTTTTATCAATCCTTTAAAGTCAACACCCGGTGCCCATCCTGTCGCATTCCTTATTTTTTGATTGTTTCCGGCAAGGTGGCGTTTCTGCTGCTTGGTGATAAGGGCGGGGTTCACTTTCACGAAAGCTTTCCAATCAAGACCAAGATAGCTGAAAACCTCTGAGACAAAATCTCGGATGGAGTGAACCTCACCGCTTGAGATGATAAAATCATCCGGCCCCGGCAGCTGCATCATGGCGTGCATGCCGCGAACATAATCCGGGGCATAGCCCCAGTCAATTTCCGAGTCAAGATTTCCGAGAACAAGTTCCTTTTTTTTGCCTTGCCTGATGGCGACAGCGGCTTCCACAATTTTTTTTGAAACATATTTTGACCCGCGCAAAGGAGATTCGTGATTGTAAAGAATGCCGGCACAGGCAAAAATGCGATGGCGTTCCCGGTAGAAACGGCAGGCGTGCGCGCCCGCGCTTTTGGTGATGCCATAAATGCAATCAGGACGGAAAGGCGTCAGCTCGTCTTGCGGAGATTTTTCCGGATTTCCAAAAACGTGCGATGAGGCGGCATAGAACAGCCTGGAGCGGGTGGAAAATTTCCGGATGCTTTCCAGAAAATTAACAAGGGCAGTCACGTTCACGTCTATGCTTGCGCGGAAGAGCTCACCGTCTTCTATCGCCTGCTCTTCCGATGAGTGGTGTATTGCAGCCAGGAAATAAACTTCATCAGGCTGAATGATTTTTATAACACGGTCCGCATATTCCGGTTTTCGTATATCCGAAGTGAAAATGCCATATTGGTTATCAGTGATTGTTTTGCCCGAAATGCCGGTTACCTCGTAATGATGTTCGCGCAAAAAAGACGTGAGGTAAGTTCCATCCTGCCCGGTGCTGCCAATAATAATTGCCTTTTTCATCAGCCGACTATTTCAATGTTGGGCAGCGGGAAAATGAATTTGCCCCCCGATTCCGAAAATTCCTTTTCCCTTTCAAGAATTCCTTTTCTGAAATGCCAGGGCAGCACCAAAAAATAATCAGGCTTCATAGCCCTCGCTTCTTCTTCCGGGATAATCGGAATATGTGTAAACGGTGTGTATGAGCCGAATTTGTCCTCATTGACTTCGGCAATGAAGGGGATGTCTTCTTTGGTCAGCCCGCAATACTGCAAAATCACATTTCCTTTCGTAGATGCGCCATATCCCACAATGCTTTTGCCGCTTTGCCGCAGCCCTCTTATCAGCGAAACCAGTTCCTGGCGGTGTGTCCGGATGTTTTCTGCAAACACCTTGTATGGCCGGAGCGTTTCCAATCCTGATTTTTTCTCCTCTGCAAAACATTGTCGAACACTGTCACGCGTAACATATTTGGAATTATGTTTTGCAACAGTCACTTTAAAGCTCCCACCGTTCACTTCGTTCAGTTCCACATCGAGTATTCTGAATCCTGCCCGGTCCATCATATACTGAATCTGGCTCAGTGAATAATATTCCAGATGCTCATGACAAATGGTGTCATAAGAGCTGGTTTCCAGCATGGATAGAAGATAGCTCTGTTCGAATACCCATATTCCATCATCGCTCAGCGTGTCATAAATCTGCCGTACAAAAGAGAGAGGGTCTTCCAGGTCGTAAAACATGGCGATGGAAGTAATCACCTTTGCCTTCCTGCCCGGCAGTTTCCTGCTCACTGCGTCAGCGGAGAAAAAGTCAGAAATGAGCTGAATATGAGAGGGGTAATATTTGCCGAATTTTTTCCCGGTGGGATCTATTCCCAGCAAAATGAAGCCTTTATCAGCGGGATATTGCTGCAGCAGCGTGCTGTCATTGCTGCCGATGTCAATAATCAAATCATCTTTTTTCAAATCGGCAAACATTATAATTTTTTGAACAACTGACCGCAAGTGCCGGATCATGGAAGCATTTAATCCCGAGCGGTAGCCGTAATTCGCTCCGTATAATTCATGGCTATTGAAGGAATGATGAAGCTGAACCAGGTGGCAAACTTGGTCATCCTTACGCTCAGGGTGACATTTCACCACTTCCAGCGGACCGGAACTGATTTTTTCAGATGTGCTTTTTGGGAATACTCCCGTCAGCGACAATTCCCCAAGATGAAGCAACGGAACCAAATTGGTATTGCCGCAAATCCGGCATTTTGTTATTTGCTGATACACCTCAATAATAGTGATGCCGAAAGTAATCGTTAATCTTTCAAAGTTTGTATTTCTCCTGCAGTTTTTAACCTGAAGAAATAAAGTTTGTGCTGGGGCGATTCAATAGGCGGAATATCCAGATAATTCACTTCGACAGGCATGTTGTAAAAGATGTCAAGATAATTTCTGAATAAATCAATTCCTTCAGCAGTGGTCAGGAGCGCAACCCCTTGCTGATGATGAAGGCGAATAAATTCCGCCACGCTTTTTCCGTTGGTAATATCCAGATTATACTTTTCCCGGTAAGGTCGCCTGATAAAATCAAAAAAAGAAAGATAACCGGCATTCAGCATGATGATACGATCGCTTTGACGGGGCGGAAATTTTTCAAACGCCTTGCTGGAAAACATCACCATATCTGCACTGGGCATCATCACCGGTTGCAATGAATCAATCTCCGAAGCCGTCTTAGAAAACTGTCGTGCGGCTTTCAGCCATTGCTGGTTCACGTGGCGAATGTTTTCCAAATGCTGCCATGAAAAAAAAGCGGCAGTTAAGGTGAGCAAAAGAAAAAGCGGCAGCGCTTTCTTCCGGTAAGATTCGGCACGGGTTACCCACAACAACCATGTCCCGAAAACCAGCAGGCAGGCAAGGGGAGCAAACCCGCGTTCATAAACCGAGCTTATCAATGAGAGCACAACCAACGGGACCATGGTTAGCAATATCCAGCCTGCGCCCGCAATCATTTGCCCGGCCGGCATCATGAATATAAACCCAAATAAGATGATGATTATATAAAAATATGGATGTGCAAGACCAGCCAGTTCAGGAATAACCTGCCGCAATCGTTCTTTGAGGTAAGGAGGGTCGCTGATGATTTCACCCAACGTGACATGGCGGATAGTCTTTTGCACGAAAGCCTCGCTCAAGGCAGCCGTATCCGTCACGAGCCAGTTCCGCAGCAATTCATAGCGAAGGCTGTCGTGCCGGCTTGCCACGGCCGGGAGCGGAAACAGGTCGCTGCGGCTGTTGACGGCATGCTCATAGTTCGTGTAGCGTTCACCCGGAAAGGTGTGGTGAACGCGGTAGTTCATCAGGCTTGCAGCCAGACCTGCCTGTAATAAAAAGAACATGATAAATATCCGGCCGAACCAACTTCTCAGGAAGCTCCATCTCCAAATAAAAAAGGCGAGGGCAAGGAGCAGCGCGGTGCTGATGCCTGCGGTGAACAGCCGCAGCACCGTGCCTGCTGCCAGCAACAGGAAAATAAGAAGCACTTGCCAGAAACTTTTACCTCCTTTGACGAAGAACCAGGCGGCAGCGAAGAAAGCTGCGATGCCAGCGAGCACGCTTGCCCGCGTGCATTGCAGCAGCACGAAGAACTGCGGAAAAAGCAGGAAGCTGAAGATGACAACGGTAATGGCGAAACTGACCTTTGAAGCCCCGGCATTTTCAAGAAGGCTGAAGGCGGAGTAATTAATGATGAAGCAGCAAATTGCGGTGAAGGCGTACAGCAAGTATTCATTGACCGGCAATGGATAGGCGGCTAAGGCGAGTTGGGATAAAAGCGGGATGATGCCGCCATAGACATCAATAAAGACCAATTCATAGGGCGGCATCGTGTAGACGCCCGCGAAAAAATACTGCAATACGGCTTCATACTCCTCCAGCCAGCAGCCAAAGACGACATAACAGCCGGTAAGCTGAAAGAAAGTGATTACAAAAGCATAGGAAAAATTCTTAGACAGAATTAATGCTTGTATCCGTCTGGATTTATTGTACACAATAATTTATCGCTGTCTGACAGCGCGGATATTCAGAACACCTCCGTTCGCTCATAAACTTTTTCCGCCTCGGCATCATCAAGCCAATATTGTGATTTAATGAAACCTGTAAGGTTCACGGTCAGACTCTTTGAATCACCGGGCATTACAAAAGAAACTGTTTTTCTAAAAGCGGAATCCGTTGGTAAAAAAGTATATCCCACCGGGCTGCCGGGAATGGGTTCGCCCTTAAAGATGGGCAGTTGGATATCATTGTCGGATTTCGCCTTGTCGTTTACCCGTACGGTGTCGGTTACAATAATTTTTGATTGCTGGCTTGTCACGCTCACCACCATAAAGATGTCTTCCGTTTCGGTAATGCGATGGGGCGCCCGTTTATTCGCCCATTCGAATGACAGGGCGTATTCGTGTCGGGTCTTTTTCTGAACCTTCACCGTGAAATCATCAAAAATTCCGCCCCTCACAGCAGCTCGTTTTTTATGAGGCGGGTCATGCCGCCAATAGATATAGTGAGTGAATTGGCCGTTTTCATCGTATTCAGAATGACAACTCATACACGTTTGGCTTTTGGTCACCGCAGGATTATGAATATTATCCACCATGTCTGAAACCACCCCTAAGTGACAGGTGATGCATGCTTTTTCTGATGAAAAAAAGGCATTGCCTGCCGGACGGCAGGGTGCCCCGCGGTCAGCTTTGGAATGAATATGCGTGATTACATTATCGTTTGCTCCGTGGCAGGTAAGGCAATCTATGCCGGTCAGCCATTCATCGGGATTTTCTCTGGCAGGTACCTTCGCGGTGATTTCATTGCTATGATGCTGCCATATTGAATCTACGTTGCTGGAGGTAAGGGTTGCTTTCAGATTGTTTTCATAAAGGTTTTTGCCCGTGTGGCAACGTGTACAAATCGTAGTGAAGCTATCGGTAATCGTCTTCACATACACAGGCGGAAAATACGGAGAGTTTTGCGCCCGCTGAAAAACGTATTCCCTCACCTGGGTAAACGCGTTGGCGTGAGGTCCCAATTGCTCATTTTCAAACTCCCTGGGATGGCATTTGGCGCACTCCTGAATCTTTTCTGCCCGGCTCTTCGCCTTATATTCTTCGGTAAACATGCTCGGTTGTTGCCGCTGCAGATTGTGGCAACACATAAAGGCCAGCAGTACTGAGAAAAATAGGGGGATGGAGATTTTTTTCGTCATGCACGCTCGAAATTACTGTTGAAACTTCCCCGGGAAGCAGCCTACGACCAATAATAGCATTTGGTCGCATCCTTGGAGAAGTTGATAAATCCCCCAAAGGTTATTCTCGGAACTTCGCCTCTGATATTTTCCACCCGGTGCCATATCGGTCCCCCGGCAAAAATCAGGATGTCTCCGGGCTGAGGTTTAACGGTGAACCGTTTGACATCCGTCAGGAAAATTCTTTCACCGGCATCGTTAATCACGGAATCATCATTTTCCACATCTACTTTTTTCTTTACATTGTCCCAAAGCATGTCGTAAATGGTAAGTTCACCGCCCTCTCTGGCGTTTTGCAGCAGCACGAAGAAACTCAGTTGGTCGTTCATGTCAATGCCCTCTTCCAGCAATGACCAAAAGTGCGTATGTCTCCATTGGAAATAATTTCCGCAATGAACGGGAATGCCGCCCTTGAGCGGCTCGAAGATGCGGATATTGCCCGGAGCAACGTTCTTATTTGCCACCTTATTTAGCGGAATCTTTATTTGAAAATTGCTGCCGCATTTCTCAAAAAACCGGTGAAGCCTCTCGGTGAACCAGGTCATACCGCTTTCTGCCAGATAACCATGGAAATAATTCAGTTTATTGAAATAGTCGTTCAGTTTCTCATCCGTGTCGGTGATAATGGCAAAAGGGGCCGGAAACAGCCATCCTGTTGAGCCCTGGGTGAAATAATTCCTGTCAGCCTTCTCCACCCAGGAGAGAATCCGGCTAACCTCCTCTTTAGAAAAGACACCGGTAGCTACAAATCCGTCAACCTTGCGGTGTTTGACATCATCAATCAGATTTCCAGTCAGGTCGCTGAAGGGGATTACCCTGAAGTCAAAAAAAATTTCGCCTCCATAGATGCGGTTGCTTGTTTTCAGAAGTTCATTTTGCATTGAGTGTGAATTATTGGTTATTAAAGGTAGGCAATTTGATGGAAAGATTTGCTCTGAACCCGAAGGGTTCACATGTTTGCAGTTCTTGAACCCGAAGGGTTCACATGTTGATAGTAATCTTTGAAAAATATAAGAATACATATCTCGCAAAGGACGCAAAGAATTGCGCAAAGGACGCAAAGAAGATGCTTATGCTTCGAATACTTTACGATTACCTCTGCGTACTTTGCGTGAAAATTATACATTCAATTGTTTGTAATACTTTCCATGATTCAGGCTTTTTTGAACAGCCCCAAAGCTGTTTTCCTGAGGTGGGGGTTTTCCAATGCGTGGATTCGGGTTAAAAAAAAAGCCCTCTGCGGCTTTCCCGCAGAGGGCTATTCACAACAAGTCACCGGATGAAAGCTCAGTAAGCGCTGCATCTTATGATGGCGCTATGGTCGCTTTCGCCCGCACTGCCGTTTGCCCTGCACCTTACCCAGCGGTAAACGAGCGGAGGACATTCGATGGTGACACGCGACCGGGTCGGGGTGGCGACAATCCGGAATTCAGCCCCGGGCGTTTGCGGATCAACATCGCACATTTCCACGATGTAATTAATCGCACCGCGCACGGGCTTAATATCAATCTTAATAGAGCCTTGTCCGCTCTGAACAGTTATCTGAGGAGCAGGCAATTCTCCAATCGGATTTGACGGTCCGGTTGAATCGAACCCTGACGTATCTATTACAGACTTAACGGATGTTACGCTCATGATATAGCCCGCCAGCTCTTTAAAAAGCAATTCGGCTTCTTCCCGAATTTCATTTCTGGCGCTGACGGTGCCCACCGCGCGGCTGTTTGCCGCGAGGATGGCTGCCGCGTAGGCATCCACTTTTGCCTGCAATACGGGAATCGCGGGAGTTGGCGTTGGGAAATGAGGGTTGCCGGTCATTTGGTCAATGATCCACTGCATCTTCTCATTCAGCGCCTCATCCGAGTACCCGCTAAAACCATATTTTGGCCTTGACTTCATACTTAATACCCCCTTTTTGGAACAAGTCATTTGTATCAGCGCAATCCGGTTGATTGACTGGCTGAGAGGTGAATAAATAAATTCTATCATCTTACCGCGCCATCGGGCGTTGCCGCTGGCGCTGACG
>DATLYB010000353.1:0-3330 GCA_035575215.1 Chitinophagales bacterium | reverse complement strand
GGCAACATCGCCATCTTCCCCGAAAATCTGACTGACGCGGACAACAATGATTTGGTGGATATGCCTAACGATACGCGCTGGGGTGGTCAGCAAATCTTCACTTTTGATTTTGCCAGGACGGTTGTATCGGTTACTATTGTTGACCACGACCGCACAGGGGGAAGCATTACTGCTTATGATGTGAATAATAATGCGATTGTATCGGTTCCGATTCCAACGCTTGCTGATGGTGCAGTGGCTGTGGTTCCGGTGAATGCTTCCGGTGTTCGCAAGCTGGTTGTTGACGACAATGATTCTGGCGGGTTAACGGATATCGTATTCGACTGCAACCCGGTGTGCTGCGATGGAACTGCGGAAGTGGTTGCCTCCGGTGGCGCTGAACCTTACAGCTACAATTGGAGCAATGGCGCAACAACCGCTGCGGTTGACAGCCTCTGCGAAGGAACTTATTATGTTACTGTAACCGATGCCAATGGTTGTGTTGCTTTCGACACGATCACTATTAATCCTGCTCCGCAAATCGGATTCCGGAATATGCAGCATGAATTCGATGATGTGAGTGTCTATCCGATGCCGTTTGAGAATACCCTGATGGTAGATTTCACTTCCAGGCAAGACGGACCTGCCGAAATCAGGCTGCTCAATGTGCTTGGGCAGTTTATTCAGGGCGAAAAATTCGAAGCCCATGAAGGGTATAATACCAAAGTGCTCCATGTAAGCAGTGAACTTGCTCAGGGAGTTTATTATGTTGAACTGTTCAAGAACGGGTATTCGGAAGGAATAAAAGTGCTGAAAGTAAAGTAGAGTAAATCAACCGAACTGCCGAAGGAGAGGCTGTTTCCCTGAAAACGGGGAGCAGCCTCTTTTACTTTAGTCAGTTTAAAAAAGTAGCATGAAATGGAAATCCGCCATAGATAGAAGTTTCGAAGTATAATTTTCCAATTATTGCGTTGTATGAAGCATGGTGGCTATGTAGCTTTACGGACAAAGATTTCAGATACTTTAAAACCGGAAATTTATTTTAACTAACCAAGCCTAAAAAATTTATTACAGTCAAACCTAATCCCATGAAAAAAATTATTGCCCTATGCAGCGTTATATTGCTGGTGTGTTTACATTCAAATGTATTCGCACAGTTGAATTTGTCAGCCAGTGTCACCAATAACTCCGTTTGTAATTTCTCTCCACCCACCTGCCCCTGCAACGGCAAGATGCGAAGCCTCACCGTTTTATATAATGGTACAAATGGCGTGACGGTAAATGTTTATAAAAAAAGCGATTTGGTTACTTTGATTGCATCATTTCCCAACGTGCAAAGCGGGCAAATTTTGACGGTGAGTGCAGCCAGCATCGGAGGACAATTTGAATCGGATACCTATTTTCATATAGCTGGAACACCAACCACATCAAAAGTTTCCATTCATACTTCCTGTTCGAGAATTATTATCGGCTTAACGTTTGGACCCTATACAGTTGTGGGATATACAGATGGCGCGGGTAATATATGCAACATGAATGTCTGCAACGGCTCCATTGACCTTTCTGTTTCCGGGGGAACGGCTCCTTATTCCTATGCATGGAGCAACGGCTCGAAATCTCAAGACCCTATTCGCCTTTGCCCAGGAACATATACGGTGACTGTAAAGGATAACGCCACGAATACAAGAGTTCAGTCATTCCAGGTAGGACAGGCAGCGCCCAATATCAGCGCAAGTGCTTCCACAACCCCGAACAGCATTTGTGGCGGTGACTGCGTTGCAGAATGCTTTGAAAGCGCAACGATTCCTGATATAGTAAATGCAAAATCAACATGGACAATCAACCAGCAGGCGGGAACTGTTACCATTCGCACCACGCTTGCAAAAACGTTTGTTGACAACACGTACGGCACCAATGCAATAGGCTGGCCCAGCGGACACACGTTCAGTAACCTTACCGGTTCCGATAATCTTGAAATTGCACTCTACGATGGTAACAACGTGAAAAAGATGCAGTTCAAGATGGATTATATTACTTCAAGCGGAGCGGCACCTTCAGGGTATCAAACTCTCGGTGTTACCGGAGGTGAGGGTCAAATTTCATTGGGAAGCGCAAGCGATGTGCTGAATGTCAAGACATCCCTGAGCGAAAACTTTAATACCTTTGGCTATGTACTTACCGCCAACTCACCGGCAACAGATGCGAACTATACGCCTAATCCTGCATATCCCAACTGGATTTTCGAAGTGTGGTATGAGGTAACTGTAAAGTTGAGCGTATTTGGCAGTGCCGGGTTCGGGAAGCCTTCGTTCGTTTCCGTCCATGCCAGCCCCAGCAAAACCGGTAACAATAGCGAGCCTGTAGTTGACAAAGGGTGTTGTGCATTCAATTGCAATGGAGCTATTAATCTTACTATTACCTCAGGAACGGGCCCATTTACCTTCAAATGGTCAACTGGCGAAACAACGGAAGATTTATCCAATGTTTGCCAAGGTAATTACACAGTGACCATCACCGATGCCAGCGGATGCACTGTTTCGCAAACGTTTAATGTTGGTCAGGTTCCCCCCAATATCACTGCTATATCAGAGGCAACTCCCAATACGCAGTGCGCGCCTCCCTGTCCTCCCGGAGGCGAGCAGTTGTGTTTTGAAAGCCCGACTATTCCGAACATCGTTAATGCAGTGACTACCTGGAGTATTGACCAGGTTAACGGAACGTTAACTATACGCGTAACACTTGCAAAAACATTTGTTGACAATACGTATGGCGCAAATACCATTGGCTGGCCCGGTAGTCACTCATTCAGCAATTTGACTGGCTCAGACAGATTGGAGCTGGCGCTTTATGACGCCAATGGTGTGAAAAGACTTGATTTCGAAATGGATTATTTAACGGCAACCAATACCGTTCCTTCAGGGTATAAAACGCTTGGCGTAACTGGCGGTGATGGCGACATGATATTCGGTAATGTGAGCGATGTGCTCGAAGTGAAAACTTCACTGAGCGAAAATTTCAATACCTTTGGATATATTCTTACCACCAATTCTCCTGCTACCGATAATAATTATACTCCCAATCCTGCTCAGCCTAATTGGATTTTTGAAGTATGGTACGAAGCGACCGTTAAATTGAGCGCCTTCGGACAAGCTGGATTTGGCTTCCCGCTGATTCCCTATATCCATGCCAGCCCCAGTAAAACCGGCAACAACTCCGAGCCGGTGGATTCGGTTCATTGCATCCCGCCCTGCATTCCGCTTTGCGATGGCAGCATTAATCTTACGGTTACGGCAGGAACTGGTCCCTTCAGCTTTAAATGGTCCAATGGTGCGACCTCTGAAGATGTTGCAG
>DATLYB010000352.1:0-3470 GCA_035575215.1 Chitinophagales bacterium | reverse complement strand
GGCTGGGTAAAAATTATAATGACGGAATGATGCTGACGGCCGAAATAGCTGAAAAAGAAAGAATCCCTAAAAAGTTTTTAGAACTGATTTTGCTGGATTTGAAGAAGGCGGGCTACGTCAGCAGCAAGCAGGGAGCGGGCGGAGGATATTATCTCGTCAAAAATCCAAATAAAATTACCGTGGCGGAGATATACCGCCTTTTTGATGGTGCCATTGCTTTGCTGCCATGCGTTTCCGAGAAGTTCTATGAGCGATGCCCGGACTGCAAAAACGAAAAATCCTGTCCCCTGAAGCGCTCTTTTTCAGTGCTCAGGGTGCAAACCTACTCCCTGATGTCGCAGATGACGCTCAGTTCCATGCTATAAAAAATTTTTTTCTGCCAAAATACTCTACTATATTGATGGACTTTATAGATTTGTCATCAAAATACCCGACTTTCCCAATCCTGATGACATGGAAACCTCATCCGTCACATTCAAATCGCTTTTAAAATGGTACGCTATTACGGCACTGACAGCAGCGGGAGTCATTATTGCTGCTATCTGTATTCTCGAATTTATTGCACCTGTATCCGTATATTCCGATACATTTCAATCATTAAATACTTTTTTCGGTGAGCGTTTTTTGATTTATGTGCTGGTTGGCTTTTCCGCCCAGATGATTGATGGCGCATTGGGAATGGCTTACGGTATAAGTTCCACCACATTTCTCATGAGTGCGGGCATTTCCCCTGCCGTTGCCAGCGCAAGCGTCCATGTGGCTGAAGTTTTCACCACTGCCGCATCCGGTATTTCGCATTGGAGGCTGGGTAATGTAAATAAGAATCTTTTTCTCAAGCTCGTGATTCCCGGTGCCGTAGGCGCAGCCATCGGTGCATATGTATTATCTTCATTCGATGGAAAAATTATCAAACCCTACATTTCCGCTTACCTTCTTATCATGGGCATCGTTATTTTATTTAAAGCTTTCCGTAGAAAAATAGCATTCAAAGAAGTGCATCATGTAAAATGGCTGGCATTATTCGGTGGTTTTGCTGATGCCTCCGGTGGCGGAGGCTGGGGACCGGTGGTGGCATCAACGCTGATTGGACGCGGCAACCATCCCAAGCCGACCATCGGTTCTGTTAATGCCGCTGAATTCTTTATAACCCTGTCCGCATCTGGAGTCTTTACACTTTTTATCGGAATCACACACTGGCAAATTATTGCAGCCCTCATTCTTGGCGGAATCGTTGCAGCTCCGGTGGCTGCTTTAATTACACACAGAATAAACCACAAGATATCCATGATTTTCGTGGGATTGCTCATTGTCTTCTTAAGTGTAAGAACGATTTTGCTAGAATTTTGATGACAGCAGTTAAGCGACATCAATGATAATTGCCGCCTTGCTATGAAAAGCCATGGAACACCCACCTCGAACAGCTTATTCTATGAGGTGCACCAATAGAAGCGGTGCGAAAAAATTTTTGAGTCGAATACCGAATGTTGCAGCATTAAACTAACTTCATCCAAAATAACAAATGAAACTCTTTATTACGATACTGTTCATAATGGCTTTCACAGGCTACAGCAACGGCCAACACTCTCTTGCTTTTTGCGCATCGGTGGAGTCAAACGGCTATTGTTATTTCAACAATACAAAATTCATAGCAGCCCGTGATAGCGCTACCACACGGATATTCATGCAGGTAAAAAGTGATAACCTGCTGGGCACTTCCAGCATTACTTATAAAATCTATTCGGTAAGTAAAACCGGTGAGGAAAAAATGGTTTATGCCGTAGAGCAATCCATTCAGCCTGACTGGACTCTCGCCTGGGCTCCTTACAACTTCAATGCGGGAGAAAAGTATAACGTCAAAGTGTATGATGCCTCCAACCGCCTGCTATGCGCCAAGTCGTTCGAATTGCTGAAGTGGTTTTAAAAAAATTCGGTTCAATAATTTACCAGCTCATACTCGCTGTTTACCAGCACGGTGTCTGACCATTCATGTACTTCCCTCACTTCAGGATAATCGCTCAGATAATCTTCCAGCTTTTGCTGGGGCTTCTTTTTCGAGATGCTGTAAGCTAAATAATCAGTAATGCTTTTAAACACTTCCTTCATTTTTTCTTCATTGCCGTTGGCCCGCTGCAAGGCGCTTTGAAATTTTCTTACCGCTTGGTTGCTCATGTTTATTCGTTTTCGTCAGAATGACAAAGGTAAGATGCAATTAATTCCCGCTGTTAATTATATTAGTTGTATCTTTGGTAATTATTAATTTTTTTAAAACATTAAAATGAAAAAAGGAAAGGTAAAGTTTTTCAATGAATCGAAAGGATTCGGATTTATTTCTGACAACGAAGGCAAGAAAGATGTTTTTGTTCACTCATCCGGGCTGAAAGACCGGGTGCAGGAAGGAGATGTAGTAACGTATGAAGTGGTTGAGGGTAAAAAAGGACTCAACGCGGTGAACGTTCAACTCGCATAGATAAATTACTATCTTCTGCAATCCGTCCCGCAAAGGCAGGACGGATTTTTTTTGCCTTTTTCTGAAAACGATTCCATCAGAAGAGGGTCAGAGCTAAAAAGGCGTAACATTGCACACAGTACTTATCAAAAACCCGGAAGCATGACAAAAAAAGAAAACGAAAAGAATAAGCAAAAGAAAAGAGAGGATAAGGCGCTGAGAAAGGAACAGCGAAAAGCTAACGTTGCTGCTGGCAGCTCAAAAGATATGATAGCTTACGTAGACGAATATGGAAATCTTTCCTCCACCCCTCCTGACCCGTCTAAAAAAACTAAAATCAAGGCTGAAGATATAGTGCTTGGAGTTCCAAAGCGTGAAACAGGACCTTCGATAGCAGCCCTCCGAAGCGGCACAGTTACGATGTTCAACGAATCAAAAGGATATGGATTTATCAGGGATGCTGAAACAGGAGAGAGCATTTTCACACACGTCAATGAGCACGTAGATAAAATTCACGAGCACGACCGAGTTACCTTCCGCATTGCGCACAGCCGTAAAGGTCAAAATGCGGTGGAGGTTAAAATAGCCGTAAAATAATTTTCTTCTTACTTACTGACTTGACGCAGGAAGCTGCACCGAGGGAGTACTCATTTATCACAGCATGACAGAGCGCGGAGCCCTTATGGAAAGACAGTTATAAATAGCTCCAAGCCACTCCTGCATGCTGAAACCATTTCCACAAACTTCGTTGATACCGTAATTTCCGGAAATTACATTACCGGATTGACAGCAACTCTTTTTAGTCAAACTTCAGTTCCATGAAGTATAGCTTTACCGGCATTCATTCGGGCAATGAATTTCTCAGTGTTTCATTATTTACTCTTACACTCACCATTTCATTCTCTCTCGGGCTCTACGCACAAAAAGATACGCCCTGCGAGTGTGCAAGGCGGTGGGATGAAGGCGCACACTGGAACGCCAACGGGACGATTAACGATAACAGCAATGCGCCAGCTCCGCATGG
>DATLYB010000351.1:0-17220 GCA_035575215.1 Chitinophagales bacterium | reverse complement strand
ATGTTCAAGCGCGTATTTCTGTAATTCTGTTCCCGGATACGGCTGATAGATGTAGCAGTTTGCATATTCCGGTTTAATCAGCAGATTCAGTTCAAGGGTTTTAAGAGCTTGCTCAAAAGATTCACCGGGCAACCCCACCATGTTCAGCGTTACAAACCGCATACCGTATTTTCTTGCCAGAGCGGCTGCCTGAATGATTTCTTCATTTTTAACCCCTCGCTTCAGCACTTCTCTGCGATAGTCTTCATCTCCGCATTCAACAGCAATTCCAAGCAACGCATGATTGGTTTTGCTCAATTCCCGCACATATTCTTCTTTGTTGAAGCGTTCCACCCTGATTGCTCCGCCCCATTTGAGCCTACCTCCATTTATCTTTGATAAAGATTGAAATACTTTCAGGTAGAGAATCCGGTTATTGCCAAAGTGGTCATCAACAAAGTGAATGAGTTTTTTTTGAGGCGCCAGTTCGCTGCATTGCCTGATTTCTTCGATGATATTATCAGCGCTTCTTTCGCGGATGAATTTCCCCTGTCCCTCGAAAATTTTTTTTGCAGCGGGGATAAAACAATAGGTACACGTATATGGACAGCCTCTGCTTCCCAGAAGCGGCAGGGTGGTACGGTTGCGAATAGCTTTATATTTCCAGTATATGGAACGATCGGCAAATTCAATTAAATTGAGGTTATCCATCAATTTCGCCTGAGGATTTTTCTTTATGGAACCGTCAGGTGTTCTGAACCAGAAGCCGTGAATGTGGTCAAAGGATTCATTGCGGTCAATGGCATCACATACTTCTTTCAAGGGGATTTCACCTTCACCGGTGCATATGGCATCAATAACCTGGTGTTTCATCGTTTTATCAGGGTTCAGAAAAACATGCACTCCGCCAAAGAAAATAGGCTTGCTCATGACTTTCTTTATCTGCGCAGCCTTTGATACTGCCCATTTGAAACTGCCCGTCAGTACCGAGAATGCAACCACATCAGGGTTATGTTCTATTAGTTTTGTTATCCAGTTTTTATCGGCATACTCTATTAATACATCGCATTGATGCCCGTGTTTTTTAAGATAAGCGCTCATATACATGACACCGAAATATTCATAAAGAATATCCTGTATAAAGATGACTTTAGCCATAGTTATTGCAAATTACAAAATAGCAGGATGATTTTTTTTATTTTCTGTATGTTTGAAAAAGACCTATTGTTGTACGGTACCAGCATTCAATGTTTATCCTTGCGCTCAATCGGATTACCGAAGACTGCAGAAAGACATTGTTGCTGCTTGTTTTGGTTTGCTTCTTCTGTTATGGCAACACGCTTCTGAACGAATATGCCTTTGATGACGATATAGTAATCTTAAACAACGTTTATGTTCAAAAGGGCTTAAAGGGCATACCGGATTTATGGACGAATCCTTACGTTTCAAAAGACGGATTCAGCTTAGACTTTCGTCCGCTTGCTCAATCCACTTTTGCTCTTGAAACACAGTTTTTCGGCAATAACCCTGTAGTCAGGCATTTAAACAACCTGCTGTTGTATGTCGCTTTGACTTTAATTGTTTTTTGGGTTATGCACGACACGTTTTGTATCGGCTTAATACATCCTATACTGCCCTTACTGATATCATTGCTTTTTGCAGTTCATCCTTCACATACAGAGGTGGTGGCTTCAGTAAAAAACCGTGATGAGATAATGAGTATGGGATTTTCATTGCTTTCACTGATTTATGCCTTTCGCTTTTTCAGGTCAGACGGAAAGCATTATTCTTCGGCATGTATTGCCGTGATGCTGATGATACTATCGCTGCTTTCAAAATCAGTTTCTCTGCCAATGGCTTTTGTGATTATGTTTTCCGGTTTTTTTTTCGGCTATCATAAACTGGGGCGCCCATTTTACTTGCTGGTTATTTTGCTTCTGGTCATAGCGCTATCGTATTTCGGAGTGCTTGCCATAATTGCAAAAAGGCAGTGGTTTTTAATTGAGAATCCGCTTGCTGGCGGTGCCGGATTGGCTGAAAGGCTTTCTGTAATTGCTCAGTCTCTGTTATTTTATTTTAAATTCATGTTTTATCCTTATCCGTTTCGATTCTACTACGGGTATGACATGATACCAATAACATCAGTATTTAACCCTGCGGTGATGGCTTCATTCATCCTCCACATAGCTGCGGTGTTTACAGGCATTCAGCATTTCCTGAAACGTAAGATAACCGGACTGTTTATTCTGTCATACTTTTTCTTCATTGCCAATTACTCCAATATTATTCCTTACCCCGGCATTGTATCCGAGCGGTCTTTGTTTGCGCCAAGTTTATGGTTTATAGCTGGTGTCGTTCTGCTTACATACGGTATGCTAAGCAGGATTAAAATTGAATCGCGGACTGTGTTGAAGATACTCTTGACCACCGCTGCCTTCATTGTAATATTGACATGTTGTGCTCTTACCTTGTGGAGAAATTTTCAATGGAAAGATACCTACACCCTGATGTCATCTGATATTGGTAAATTGGAAAACTCAGTCATTGCCAACTATCTCTATGCAAATGTCCTTGCCCATCGTGCAAGAACAACCGAAACGAGCTCCCGGACAAAATATATCGGCTTGGCTAAGAAGCACTACAGACGTGCTGCAGAATTAGCAACAGACTATTTCGAACCGCACTTTAAATTAGGAATGATTTATGAGTATGATTACCAAAACCGTGATTCAGCTTTTTACTTCTTCAAAAAAGCATATAACATCAACCCTTTTGATACCCGCGCTCAATTTCAACTGGCAAAGCAGTATTATTTGAAAGATAACCTCCCTGATGCAGAACGGCTTTTCGGGAATCTGTACAGCAAAATTCCAACGGACACCCTCACCCTTTTCTTTTATGCTCAGGTATTATACAATTCGGGAAAAAAGGAACAAGCGTTAAAAGTGAATGATAAACTGATGCGGCTTTCCCCTGATTCTTATTATGCTTACTATAATTATGGAATGATGTTCAAGTTTGCAGGAAACTTGGCAAAAGCAGTTGGTTTTTTTGAAAATGCAGTTAAGATAGGATACCGGGGGGAGGATGTTTATCACGTCCTTCTGGACTATTATCTCTTTAACGGCATGAACGATAAAGCAACTGAGTTACAAAAGCTGTTTGGCGGCTGATGAAAAATTACTTGTGACGGGTATAATATTCGAGCAATATCCAAAGTGCAATGGCTGAAGTGTGTATGTGCGGCTGGGAATTTAGTTTTGAGGAACCGCTCCATGTTCCATTGTTTTGTTGGTTTTCAATAATGTATCGGATGTGTTTTTCTGTTACTTTGTTTCCCTCGCCAAGGTAATACAGCATTGCCATGCTTTCATATTTTAAATCATCTGAGTATTCAAGCTCCGCATCCGAATTAATTTGTTTTTCAAGAAGCATCACCAGCTTTTTTTTCAGTTTCTCTGTCTTTTCATTCGGCTTTAGGCACTCTTGCTGCATTAGGTTAGCCAGTTGAAGCGCAGCATGTGTCATTTCATATTCACCGAGGTCTGCGTTTTTATCTAAAATGTTCACAATCGTGTCGGGAGGCGGGAATTTCCGGCAAAATATAGACCATGCTGTTAGCCCATTAATGCTATACATATTGCTTTTTAGGAATTTCCATACTATGCTGTCTGGGAAGAGCGGTTCAGAACGTCCTTGAAAATAAGAATCATATAATCTGAAATAAGCAGAATCCTTAAGTTCAGGATACTTTTCTATAAATTTCTCAATCGGAGGGAGCTTAAGCGGATAAGCAAAATGTTCTTCTAAAAGAAACAGCAACATAATGATGTCGCTTCGGTTAATATTGGTTCCTTCCTGGCTAAAGACCTCCGCTGCCTTTTTTATTGATTCCCCGACCTGTGCCATAAATTCGCTTTGCTGGGAAAGACCCTGATAAAATAGGAGGGTAAATAAATAAGGGAGTAAAGTTTTTTTCATCTTAAAGAGCGTTTTGTACTTAGCTAAAATAATAATTTTTTAATTTTTTCAGTCAAAATTCCCCTTTCGTGAATTGAGCTGTGGAAAAAAAATTTAGATGATTGCTTTTTTTTTCCAGAATTTCTGCCTACATTTATGGCAGTAAACAAGCCAATCAGATGCGGAAGATTAACTACATGGTAGTGGTTTATAATGATGAAATCACTAAAAAAAAATTTTATGAAGCACATTTACCCTCTCCACAATTTTACACTTTCTTACTTTTTAATTTTTTTTAGAAGTTTCACAGGCTTCTTTTTTAGGAAGGCACTGCTGAATACAGTGTTAATAATGATCTGTGTGTTAGGTGTAAACCGGCTTAGTATGGCTCAGCATTCCGGTGAAAAAAGTTCTCCTGAAATAAGCGTGAAAACGATTGCAGGGAAATGGCTTGTAACAGATGCAACCATCAACATGCTGGCGGAAGTGGATGATACGCTGAAACTGACGAAGAAAAACTGCTTCTGGGCTGACCACCTGGCTAAAGGAGTACCGGTTGCAATTGACAACCAGGGAAATGTAAGCTACGAATCTTTCGGACAACCCGCTTCTGCACGTGTGAAAATTGAAAATGGCAGCCTTGTTTTTCTATTCACCGGTGTAGCAGCCTCTGAGAATGGGGAGCCTGTTCAGGCAGAAAGCTATACCACTTATAATCTTCAGCTAAGCGGCAACCAAATGACAATATCGCGGAAAGACGGTATGGTTGCAGAAAAATACATTTTCAAACGTCAATAAAAACCTGCCGGTTATGAAACACTTTCTACCCACCTTCTGCATTTTAATTCTCAGTATATTCTCTTTCATCTCGCGGGGACAGAATGTAAATGTGAGTGTGTGGCTCAGTACTGTTGAGAGAAGTTCTTCGCTGGGTGATGGTTGCTGTTATGGGTGTCCTGACCCAACATGGATAACCTGGGCATCAGCCAACGGAAGTGCCAACTCGTTTTATCAGGTGACATGGTGCCGTTATCAGGAAAGCATGTGCGGAACAACGTGGACGCCCTCAACTCCCCTTTTATTCCAGCATTTGAATTCAACAGCCACTACCATCACATTGGCATTGGACGCGTGGGAAAATGATTGCGTGGTTGATGAGGATGTATGCGGATATAACACGCATTGGTACTGTCCTGACGGTGATGGCGACCGGTGCACCAACTATGGGGTTGCATCCATTAATTTCCGCAATGACCCTCCCTGTGTGCAAAAAGAGTATTGGACAAATTGGTGCGGCTATTACCGTTATAAGGTGATTATTGAATGGTCGTATGCCGAACCTCCCGTTGTCACCACGCATCCCAATCCCAATAATGCGTCTTGCATAGGCGGCACTAATATAGTTCTCTCTACAGCCGCTTCCGGAGGTCGTTTCTTCCAGTGGCAGTATTCCACCAGTTCTGATTGCAGCGCACCTGGCACATGGACGGATATAGATGCTTCCTATAATGGCGGCAATCCCGGAACCGGCTACACTTCAGCCACTTACACTCCCCCTCAAATATCCGGTACCCGTCTGTACCGTGCAAAAATCACCTCTAACTGCACCGCCTCATTTTCGTCTAATGTTTCCTATTCAAATTGTGCAAGAGTTACCTATAACCCCATAGCATCCCCGCCACCCATTCAAAGTTCTGTTTGCGGACAAACCGTTTTACCAGGTTCAATTCATGTGTTTTCTACAGTGCAGCCCCCGGCAGTTGGAGCGGCAGCCAATCTCACTTCCCCATTTTACACATGGGTAGCAACGGGCGGTTCCCCCACGAGCGGCTCAGGTCCTACATTTACATGGGCTGCCCCTTCCGCGCAAGGCAGCTATACTATAACGTTAACTTACAAATCATCATGCGGGGATGTCAGCCCTGCAGCTTGTACCGTCACGGTAGGTCCCCCCCCGTGTGGCAAGTATGCCTACGTCAGCCCAACCGGGACTGCAAATACTACTTGTGACCCTCTGAATCCTTGTCCTTCGGTAAGTTATGTTGTTAATAATCTGGCTGTACTTGGTAATCCCAATTACATACGGGTTAGCACGGGCACTATTAATGAACCCGGCTTTATAAACCTTGTAAGCGGACTTACTATTGAAGGAAAATACCTTGTTTCCAATGGTGTGTGGTCAAAAACCAATTCCACGACAGCAGTAACTACCCTTAATTTTTCCTCTGGGGGGTCTGTTGAGTTCATCAGCTCTGTCTGTCATCGTGTGGGCTTCAAATCATTCAGCGCCAATAACTGGACATTAATGGATTTGAACATCACCACTGATGCAGTTAATGGTATTGATGCAAACTTTAGAGGTTGCTCGAATTACGGAGTCTTAATTTCTAATTCAAGCGGGTACAAGATTACACGTTGCAATATCACTAGTGGACCAGCGGCTGCCGGAATGTCGGGAGATGCTTATGCTACTCCAAGAACAGGTCACAGCGGGGCATCCGGAACTCAGGGACAAGCGGGAGGAAGCGGGGGGCAATTCTTTTTTGGAGGTTGTGACTATGATGGCGGGATCAGTGGTGGTTTTGGAGGCTCCGGTAATAGCAACCCCTGGGGGAACAATGGAGCTGCTGGCGGAGCCGGAGGCGGCTCATGCGGGCATCAGTGCGGCAATCCCGGTTCTCCAGGTAGTTCAGCTCCAGGCGGAGGCAGCGGAGGCTCAGGAGCACCCGGGAGAACAACCGGTGGAAATTGCAATGAAGGTGATGGTTATGATGCTCCGAATAATGCTGGCGGTTATGACAGGTTTACTGCAAATACTGCCGGAATAAACGGGGGTACTGCTTCACCAAGCCATTCCTTCGGAACTTATTTTGTTCCAAGCGGTCAGGGCGCGCAAGGTGGTCATGGAAGACCCGGTGGCGGTGGGGGTGGGGGTGGGGGCAGTGCCGGACAAGACGGTTGTTCTATATGTTTCTGCAACTCCAATACGGGTAATGGCGGTGGAGGTGGAGGACAAGGAGGAGGCGGTGGTGAGGGAGGCTATGGCGGCTTTGGCGGAGGGGGCTCATTCCCAATCTATCAGACTTCAGCAACTGGCACACTCAGCGATGTTTATCTGGTAAACGGCATTTCGGGACCTGGCGGACCTGGCGGAGCCGGAGGTTTAGGCGGAGTGGGAGGTGCCGGAGGTCCCAGACAGGGAAGTTGCAGCAGTGAAAGAGGTACGGCTGGCGCAGGAGCACCGGGGGGAAGTGGCGCCCGGGGCGGTACCGGTCAAACAGGAGCAACTGGCATAAGTGAAAAAATGTTCAGCAATGGTTCCCTGCTTTCCAATCCACCAGGTTCCATATCTTCTCCGTTTAATCCCGGTAACCCGATTACTTTGTATGCTCAAAGCCAGGATTATTGCCGAAATAGTGATATACAACTTGGAAAAACTACCGGTACCTGGACATTCCAAGCCGGATTAAATATTGTTAATGATAAACGTGACGCCCCAGCTGGAACTGCGTCATCTTCTTATACAACATCCAGTAATCTTATTTCTGCATATACAACCTCAGCCAATGCAACTTATGACGTAACTGTAGGGAGCACTTTTTATGATGACATACTCAAAATTGGCTCCAGCCTAAGAATACTTCCCATTATCAACTCTCCAACAACGCTCTGCTATCAAGGTACGCTCGCTTTAAGTGCAACTACATGGGGTACGGTGGTGGAACATGAATGGCGCATCTATCCGGGAGATGATGTGAATAATCCTGTCTTCACTTCGACAGTTGCCAGCCCCACCACGCCACCGCTCACGTGCGGAACTTATCCTTGCACCTATACCATCCGCTACAGACAACGCGAACAATGCTGCGGATGGTCGGTTCCTGTTTTCTCCACCGTAACGATACTTCCTGAGTTTACCAGAGGAACGGTCAATAACACCGGGAAAACCATCTGTAAAAACACACAAGGAGATGTGAACATCGGCTTCAGCACTCCCCCTGCCGGCTCCGGTGGTTTCACTTATCAATGGTACTGGAAGGAAGGGATTGATTGTCCGGTGGCAGGCAGCACCACCGGTTGGACAACCATAGGGACTAACAGTCCAACACTTACTGCCGCACAAGTAAACAGCTTGGGTAATCTTGATACAGCAGTAACCTTTGCCTGCTGGGTGGCGCCCACTTCTGCCCCACCGGTATGCGGCACAGCCAACTGGGCTTCACAATGTTTCACTATCACTGTTTTGCCTGATTTCGACCCCGGTGCCGTGCAGCGGCTGAGCGAAACCTTTTGCGCGGGCGGCAACCCGGCTCCCGTAGAGCTCTTCCCGCCTCCCCAAGGGTCAGGATTTACCTACCAATGGTATTATTATGGCGGAAACAACAGCAATCCTCCATCAAGCTGGCCCCTGTCTGACCCGGGCTGCCCCTCGGGCACCAATTCAAATGTTTCCGGTTGGAAAGCTATTACAGGCGCTACCGGTACTTCATACGACCCCCCATCTATTGATTTACATACCGATTCCCTCTATACCACCCCAAATGATATCTACTACGGTTTTGCAGTGTTTGTAACGCCAACGGCATCCGGCAATATGCCTGCCTGCGGAACAGCTCAATGGGCTGATTCTTGCCGCATCGTCAGAGAAACGGATGGAAATTTTTACGTGAACAACCTTAACGCCAATTATGGCAATGCTGACCGCAGTACAAATGTATGGACAGCCACTGTCTGCTATGGCTACAACAGCGGCTGTTCCGGGGCGGGATGCTTTACCCTGGATGTTCGGCCTATTTCCGGAGGCGGACCCGTGAACAACTACCGCGTGAAATGGGAAAGAAGCTATGACTTCAATACGTGGACCACTCTTCAGGTAGATTCTCCGGCAACCGGCACCACTTATTATCGCATTACAGATGGCTTTTATCAGCCTACCTACTTCCGGGCTTTGATTTTACCTGTTGACCCGGCATGCGGCAATGAGCAGCTGGCAAATAATTACTGGCTGATTAACGTGTTGGAACCATTTGATGCCGGTGAAATCACAGGCGATGTTTCGGCAACCCAGTGTTACGGCTATAACCCACCGCCATTAACCGCCAACCCCGTGGGTATCTTTCCGGATGGCTATTTAAACTCCAGCAACATCTACACGGACTATAAATGGGAAAGGAGCACAGATGGCGGTGCATCGTGGACAGTTGTTTCTCCGTATCCGCAAAATGCCGTGCTGGGTACGCCCACCATCGTTAATGAAGCGGTAACATCTATTCCCGTTATCAGCGGGGGCTCCGGATACACCGTTTCTCCAACAGTTTACATCACTGACAACAACAACGGCAGCGGTGCAACGGCAACGGTATCCGTCAACAGCAGTAATGCCATCACAGGCGTTACCATCACCAACGGAGGAAATTACTATGCCACAGGAACAACAGTGAAATTTACCGACAATACCATCGGCTCGGGAGCTTCGGCTACCGTTAACGGGTTGAATCCGGCAGACAGCAGCATTACCGGAATCACGCTTAACGCAAATGGCACCGGATATACCCAAGCCGGAACGGTGGTGAGAATCAACAACACGGGTTTTAACCCCCCGCGTATCGCAGCTACTGCAACGGCAACGGTATCCAACGGTCAGGTTACAGCCATCACTATTACCAACTATGGCGCAGGCTACGAATCGGTTCCGAATGTTCAGATTATTGATACCACCACCGGTCGTGGCGCCACCGGGACCGTTACGGTATCCAATGGTCAGGTAACGGGTGTCACTATCACAAATGGCGGCACGGGTTATACTACAGCCACTACGGTCACCTTTACTGACAACACGGTGGCTTCAGGCGCCAGCGCCACCGCCAACATCGCCAACGGTGCGGTGACCAGCATCACCATTAATTCAGGCGGCACCGGCTATACTTCAGGAACTACCGTAAGATTGGGTACTGAAAATCATAGCTATAACAAAACGTATGATTATCCCGATAATCTGACAGATACCACTTGGTTCAGATACTGGGTGCGTCCGACAGGGTTCAGTTCATTGGATTGCTATGGAAGCCCGATATTTGCCGATGATGTGGCGGGTGACACCATCATGTATAACATCCTTCCGCAGGTTAATCCGGGAACAATTGCCGGCTTCACCCCTGATGTCAAACCGCAATGCCTTAACTACGACCCGCCATTGCTTTATTTGAATCCCACACCAACGGGCGCCTTAGGATTGTATAATTACATGTGGCAAACCAGCAATAACCAAACTACCTGGAATCAGGTTCCCCTGATTAATGCACCGGAGTACAACCCAGGTCCTCTGACTGACACCACTTATTTCCGCGTAGTAGTTGACCCAATAGGCTCGCCTGATTGTCCATCTGCTACCTCCAGCGTCATGGAAATCAAAGTTGGTCCGTCCCTTCCTGCCTATGCGGGAGAAGATGCCACGATTTGTTCTGATTCCTATACCTTTTCCGCCAATAAGCCTGATTCTCTGGGCAGCTTAGGCGGGTTAGGCACATGGACAGTCGTACTGGGCGGAACAGGCGGAGGCTCTTTCAGTAATGTTCACAACGCTAATGCCACTTACTCCGGTCTGAGCAGGTTGTTGCCTAACAACCTCAACAGGTTCAAATGGGAAATTGTATCTGACCTGTGCGTCACCACTTCCGATATAGTGGATATCATCAGCGATGCCGAGCCGGATAACGCCAACGCAGGTCTTGACCAGACTGTATGTGATACCAATGCCGTCTTGCTCGATGGCAATTCCCTAACCGTCCCTGGCGCTTATGGCACGTGGTCGCGCTTCAGCGGTTCGGGCGATATTGTTTCACCCAATAATCCGGATACATGGGTGAACAATCTCATTTCAGGAATGAGCCGCTTTATGTGGACCACCTCTAATGGTGTATGCGCTGACAAAAGCGACATCGTTAACGTATTCACTTCCATTCCTCCCTATATGACGTGGACGGGCGCTGTAAGCACCGACTGGAATGACCCAGCCAACTGGGGCTGCGGCAATATTCCCGGCAAGGATAATAAGATTATCATTCCTTTGGTTGGTAACTTACCGGTAGTAAACAGGGGGAATGTAGGAATTTGTGATAGTATCGGGATTAATGTAGCCGCCTCGCTTACAGTTAATAACAAAGCCAAGTTTGGTGTTAAAAAGCCATTTGTTTGGGCAAATGCCGGTCCTGATGTTACGGTATGCAGCAATGCTCCCGCTTTCCAGATTGGCGGTCAGTATGTCACCGGGCAGGATGATTATACCACTTATCAATGGACCTGTAATAACCCGGTGGATTACACCGTGCTCATGAATGACCCCAATGACCCCGAACCCATCATTGACCTGAGGGACACTGTCACCGCGATATTTATTGAATTTGTGCTTACTGCCACGCATAACACCGATCCCGACCCTGAAAATTTCGATACCGATACCATGCGCATCATTGTCAATCCGGCTCCGCCAGCTTTTACCGGACCCGACCAGACCTATTGCATTGATTCCGTACAGCTTGGCATCAGCTCTACAGGTAACATTTACAGTTGGACCCCTTCTGCAGGTTTATCTGCGACCAATGTTGCCAATCCCAAAGCGGCTCCCAGTGCCACTACAACCTATTACTTTACAGAAACTAACCCGGTTACGCTGTGCACCCGCACCAATGATGTGACAGTGACTGTTTCCACTGCACCGACAGCCTCGGTAAGTTCAACGCCAACACAGGTGTGCTCGGGCGGAAGCGTTACGCTCACTTTTAACATGACGGGCACGGGTCCTACATGGGACGTGATTTACACCACCAACGGCTCTAATCCCGATACCCTCAGCAATATCAGCGATGGATACACCAAAGTGAGAGGTCCTTTAACGGCAAACACTACTTTCCAGATTACCTCCGTACATGATGATGGCACCGGATGTACCAACCCCACGGGTGGCAGCGCCACCGTTACCGTTAACCCATCCCCTTCAGTTTCCATATCTGAAGAGGATGACAGCGGGGTGGCTGACGATGACGCCATCACCTGCAGCGGGGATGAGGCTATCCTTACTGCCTCCGCAAGCAGTGGTACATCACCCTATTCGTATGCATGGAACCAGGGACTCGGCACCGGCAGCGTAAAAGCCGTTTACCCCACGGCTACCACCACCTATGCGGTCACTGTAACCGATAATGCGGGCTGCACGGGAACAGCCTCAAAAACCATTACAGTGAACAGTAATCCCACCGTGACCACTTCTCCTGAAGTAACCACCGTCTGCAGCGGAACCAGCGTTACCATTACCAGCAGTGCCAGCGGTGGTACCTCTCCCTACACATATCTGTGGAGCCCCGGAAACGGTGCCACCCCCGATACTACGGTGAGTCCTTCTTCCAGCACAGCGTACACACTGATTATTACGGATGCCAATGCCTGCTCTGCCACGGATGTCAGCCAGGTAAATATCAACAGTTCGCCTACGGTTTCCATCACGCCTGCAAATCCGGTTATTTGCACAGGTGGAAGCGCTACGCTCGTAGCCAGCGGCAGCGGGGGCACTGGAGCCGGTACCTACATCTATTCATGGAGCCATGGACTCGGCACGGGCAGCACCAAAATCGTTAGCCCTGCCGCTACCACTACGTACAGCGTCACAGTCACAGATAACAACAATTGCACAGGCACTAACTCAAAGACGGTAACCGTCAATTCCTCCCCGTCCGTGAGCATTACAGCCAGCGAATCATCCGGGAATAATTCCAACGATGATGAAACGTGCAGTGGCGCTCAGGTTGACCTTGCTGCCAGCGGCAGCGGAGGCTCAGGACCTGGCACTTACACCTACTCATGGAGCCATAGTCTTGGCTCAGGCGCCAATAAAACCGTTTATCCTACCATCTCCACCACCATGCCTTACCGGGTGACAGTGACTGATGCCAATTCCTGCACGGGCACGGCAAGCAAAACCATCACCGTAAATCAAAATCCCACAGCTGGAATTAACGTTGACGAGTCTTCCGGCACTGCGGATGATGATAGTAGAATCTGCAGCGGCTATGGCGCCACTACGCTCCAATCAGCGCCAAGTGGCGGGCAGAGTCCATACACCTATGCTTGGAGTCCTAACATCGGCAGCGGAGCCGGACCGCATACTATTGCTCCATCATCCACCACCACCTATAACCACACGGTTACCGATGCTAAGCTGTGTTCAGGGACCACTTCGGTGACCATCACCGTTGACCCGCTGCCTGACCCGCCTTCATCATGGGTTGAAACTTATTCTACAGCTTGCACAGGCAGCAATGCCGTGCGCTATGTGGTGAGCGGAGCAGGCGGCAAATTCAACTGGTCATTCTCCGATGGCTGCATACAGTGTGTCGGCTCAGGATGCTCCACACAGAATGATTCCGTGCTGCTCGATTTCACCGCCTGCGGCACAGGCTCCTACACGATTTCCGTCACCGAAACCAATCCCGCTACCAACTGCACCAGCGCCTCAGCATTGACGCAGGCTGTAAACGTGGTGTCAGGTTCTCCTCCCAATATCTCCGGGCAGCCCGCCAGCAAAACGATTTGTGCCGGAACGTATGCGGGCTTCAAAGTAGCCGCAAGCGGAACAGGACTATCCTATAAGTGGCAGTATAGCACCAATGGCGGTTCAAACTGGGCTGATATTACTACCGGAAGCATCAGCGGGCATCCGACTTACGCTGGTTACGCCAGTGATACGCTGACTGCCGGTAACAATACAACCGATTCACACAGCGGCTACCAATATCGCTGTGTGGTGAGCGGCACCTGCCCGCCTTCGCAAACCTCCAATGCCGCTACCCTTACGGTAAATACCGCGCCTTCCATTACTACCCAGCCATCCAGCCAGTCGAAGTGCACGGGCGAAAATGTGACCTTCAGCGTAACGGCAAGCGGCATACCTTCGCCCTCCTATCAATGGAGAAAGAACGGCTCTAATATTTCAGGCGCCACTTCTTCATCTTACACTATCAGTTCAGTAGCTTCCGGTGATGCGGGCAATTACGATGTTGTTGTGAGCAATTCGTGTGGAAGCGTTACGAGCAATACGGCTACGCTGACGGTTTACACTGCGCCTTCCGTTTCAGGCGCATCTATTTCAGTAAAAGTCATTTGTTCGTCCAATAATAAAACTACGCGGCTAACATTATCAGGGGGTTCATTGGGTTCTGATCCTAGTGCAAATTGGAAATGGTACAGCAGCGGCTGTGGCAGCGGCTCTTCGGTGGGTACAGGAACATACATAGATGTTAGTTCGAGCGGTACTTATTATGTGCGTGGTGAAAGCACAACGTGTGGCAATTCGTCCTGTATTTCCCTATCGGTAACAGCATTTACCGGAACTTATTATGCAGATGCAAATGCCCTTTATTGGGACCAGCGGTCAACTCACTATGATGTAGAATTTGGCGGCTCGTGCGGTTCAGGTACCGTTTATTCCTGGAATTCATACAGGAAGGTCTACATTAATGGTAAAGATGTCCTTATTCCGTCCATAACAAGCACCAGTTCAAGTCCCATTACAAAAGATACAACTGCTTTCTACGGCTGGCCAGATGCAGACGGAGACGACCCCAACGGTCCCGGAGGGTATAGCATAGGAACACCAAACCATGCAGACTGGCAATATGACGCAAGGCTTAATACCTGTGCCAATTGCACTTCTTCAACGGCACTTGAATTTAATAAGAAGAATATTTTCATAAGCCCTGCATCTACGACAGCTCAGTATTCCGGAGGTCCAACGACAATGACTTATTGCAGAGCAATGGAAGAAAATACTACACTTGGCTGTTCAGGTGCAACAACGTCTTGTATTACCATTGATGGAAATGATGCAACATTAGCCTATCCATCCTGGAATCCTAAAAGCGGATTGCGCAATGTGAATACAGCGTCTTCTTCTACATGTACGAATGGAACAACAACAAGCATGGAATTAATTAACATTGGAGTTCCTCTTAATGGGACTAACAATGATTATGTTTCTCAGCAACAGTTAGACCCCGTTACTCCTGACCCGACTTATTGTGTTAAAGCGTATGGAAAAGGATGGAGGCTGCCTACTGATGTTGAAGTAGGTCATACGAATGATAACACAGGGACAGGACAGGGTTTTGATAATGCTTACAGGGGAGCAACTACTCTTACGACTACTACTCGGATATGGACTTCAAGCCAGAATAATACTACTACAAGCAACCGTTGGTCTGTAAGAATAGATAATACATCATTAGGTAACTGGTCAGGTGCAAACGTACTTAGTGGTACCTATGTTCGTTGCGTTTTTGATGGTGGTTACTAAATAATAGTGCCTAACAATGCCATCACCCATACCCCAGGGCACCGGCTCATCTCCGGTGCCCTTGTTGTTTTTGTCCAGCACCATGTAATTTCCATCTCTTCCAAAATTTCTTTAGAAGGCGCACATTCATTACTATTGTGGCTGTCATGTCCAAAAGCAGCTCAAGAATGAAAGACCAACTTAAATTGCTGGGGAGCAAAAGAGCGGAAGCGTTACGGGGCGGAGGAGAAGATAAAATAAAAAAGCAGCATGAGAAAGGGAAGCTGACGGCACGCGAGCGCATACAATTGCTGCTGGATGAGGGTACGTTTGAAGAAATCGGCATGTTTGTCACCCATCGCTGCCGCGACTTTGGAATGGAAAATCAAATCTACCCGGGTGACGGAGTGGTGACCGGCTATGGAAAAATCAACGGCAGGCTCGTGTATGTATTCTCGCAGGATTTCACCGTGTTTGGCGGCTCCCTGTCCGAAACCCATGCCGAGAAAATCTGCAAGGTGATGGATTTGGCGATGAAAAACGGGGCGCCCGTCATCGGATTAAACGACAGCGGTGGCGCACGCATCCAGGAAGGAGTCAATTCGCTGGGCGGCTATGCTGAGATTTTCTACCGCAATACGCTGGCTTCTGGTGTGGTGCCGCAAATATCCGCCATCATGGGTCCGTGCGCTGGCGGTGCGGTGTATTCTCCCGCCATCACCGATTTTATTTTCATGGTGGAGAAAACCTCTTACATGTTCGTAACAGGTCCCAACGTAGTGAAAACGGTCACCCACGAAGAGGTGACGCCTGACGAGCTGGGAGGCGCTGCCACGCACGCTGCGAAATCAGGAGTTACCCATTTTGCCTGCGCCAATGAAGCGGAATGTATCGAAAGCATCAGGAAGTTATTGAGCTACATCCCGCAAAACTGCGAAGAGGAGGCTCCGCGCCTGCTGTACGAGACAAAGGAAAATGGAACCCGTCCCCGGCTTGACGGCATCATTCCCCCCAATGCCCAGCAGCCGTATGACATGTACGAAGTGATAGAAGGTGTGGTGGATGAAGATTCCTTTTTTGAAGTGCATAAGGATTTTGCCGAAAACATTATCGTAGGGTTTGCGCGAATAGCGGGAAGAAGCGTGGGCGTGGTGGCCAACCAGCCGGCTCACCTTGCCGGAGTGCTTGACATCAACTCGTCACGCAAAGGGGCGCGCTTCGTGCGGTTCTGTGACGCCTTCAACATTCCGCTGCTGGTGTTTGTTGACGTGCCCGGCTTTCTTCCCGGCACCGACCAGGAGTGGAACGGCATCATCACCAATGGCGCAAAACTGCTCTACGCCTTTTCCGAAGCCACCGTGCCGAAAGTGACGGTGATTACCCGCAAGGCTTACGGAGGCGCTTATGACGTGATGAACTCCAAGCACATCGGTGCCGATATGAACTTTGCCTGGCATACCGCTGAAATTGCCGTGATGGGTCCGAAAGGCGCTGCGGAAATCATCTTCAAGAACGAAATCGCCAAGGCAAAAAACCCGGAGCAGAAGCTGCAGGAAAAAGTGAACGAATACACCGAAACTTTTGCCAATCCTTACCGTGCAGCAGAACGGGGATTTATTGATGAGGTCATTAAACCGGATGAAACCCGCCTGAAACTCATCAGGGCTTTTGATATGCTTGAAACAAAAGCCATGAAGCTACCCAGGAAAAAACATGGGAACATTCCTTTGTGAGCGTCTTTGTTGGGGAGGCGAACTAAGAACTATGAACCGCAAACTTTTCCATCTTGTCGGCAACTGTTCTGTCATTTGACAGCCGCGGCACTTTGTTCTGTCCGCCTAACTTTCCTATTTCTTTCATGTAATCAATGAAGGCATTTTTCCGCAGAGGTGTGATTTTCAGCGGCTGTAAGACTTTTCCTTTAATCAAATCGCTGTAGTAAATATTTTTTGCGCACA
>DATLYB010000350.1:0-2257 GCA_035575215.1 Chitinophagales bacterium | reverse complement strand
GTTGAGTCTGGAGCGGATTTTTAATTATTGATGAAGCTGAAAGAGCAAATCGCCAATTTCTTCACGCTGCTGAATCTGGCTTGCGGAACAGGGGCGATTTTTCTGCTGTCAGAACTCAGCACTGTTGCCGCGTGCCTGCTGGTATTTGCCGGAGCATTTTTTGATTTGCTGGACGGATTGGCAGCACGGGCTTTAAAAATCACTTCCGATATCGGCAAGCAATTGGACTCGCTGTCTGACATGGTAACCTTCGGTATTGTTCCGGGGCTTATCGCCCATCATTTGATGGCCGGACACGGCTTGGATTTCATTGCGATGCTGATTCCGGCTTTCTCGGCAATACGGCTGGCGAAGTTCAATATTGATTCGAGGCAATCAAAGGATTTTATCGGGATGCCCACTCCGGCTAATGCCTTGTTATGGGCTTCATTCGGAATCATGAGCCAGCAGGGTAATGAGATGTTCGGCATCGGACGAAGTATTGCCAATTTCATAAATCAGGAAATCGGGCGCCTGCTGCAGCACCATTATTTTATTATAGCATGTATTATCCTTACCTCTCTCCTGTTGGTTTCACCCATCCACATCATGGGATTTAAGTTTAACCAATTCACATGGAAGGGAAATGAAGTGAAGTTCATTCTTGTTTCTGTTTCACTTGTGCTGATTTTGTTTTTTGGTATTACAGGAATTCCGTTCATCATAATTTTGTACCCGCTATTCTCAATACTTAACAGAACCTTTCAGACGCATGAAGTTCAAAGCTGAAATCAACGTGATGCCACTCAAAGAGCTGCTTGACCCGCAGGGCAAAGCAGTCGCATCCAGCATGAAAAACCTCAACCTGCCGGAGGTGAAAGACGTGCGCATCGGCAAGCATATCACCCTGAAGCTTGAAGCGCCCGACAAGCAGCAGGCTCGCCAAAAAGTGGAGGAGGCTTGCAAGAAGCTGCTTGCCAACCCGGTGATTGAGTATTTTGAGTTTGAAGTGGCGGAGGAATGAGTTTTGTTTGTGGTGTGTAGTTCTTGGTGTGTAGTTGACAACTTTCGTAGCATGGCTCCCCGGTATGCCGTTCAGCAATTTCCCAAAGATGCCCCAACTCTTCATCATTCCCACGCCTATCGGCAATCTTGAAGACGTCACGCTGCGCGCTTTAAGAATTTTAAAAGAAGTGGATGTAGTAATTGCCGAAGACACGCGCACATCGGGGTTCCTCCTGAAGCATTTCGGAATCGAAAAGAAGATTCTCCCGCACCACAAATTCAATGAGCGTTCAACGGTCAATACCATCATTGACCAACTCAAGGCTGGTAAAAAAATAGCTCTGCTCTCGGATGCGGGCACCCCGGGCATTTCAGACCCCGGTGAGCTGCTTATCAAAGCATGCACCGAACAAAACATCCCGGTGGAGTGCCTGCCCGGAGCCACTGCTTTAATTCCGGCTTTGGTGATTTCCGGATTTGCCACCAGCAGTTTTGTGTTCGAAGGATTCCTTCCCCGCAAAAAAGGAAGACAGGCAAAGCTGAAAGAATTAAGCAAAGAAAATAGAACCATCCTTCTGTACGAATCACCTCACCGCATTAAGAAGACCATCGAGCAGTCGGCTCACTATTTTGGAAATGAAAGGCGCGCATGCATTTGCCGCGAGCTGACAAAACTCCATGAGGAAGTGTTGCGGGGATCATTGGGAGAGCTGAAGGAAATCTGTAAAAAGAGAAAACTTAAAGGCGAAATGGTAGTGGTGATTGAAGGGAAAGGCTGACTCCAGCCCCAAGTCTATGACTTGTACAGCCGCTCGTTATCCTGCATGTCCATCCACATGGCAAAAAACAGCGACTGAAAGGCGGTGATACCGATGAATGAAAACGCAAAAAGGGTTTCAAACGAGGTGTTTTCGCCTGCGAGGAGCGCATAACCTACCTTACACAGGTAAGGCAGCCACGCAATACCCAGCAGAAAAGAAAAATTATAAAAAAGGAAGAGCGGATGAAAATCGCGGAAAAGATATTTTATCCAAAGCCGCTTGAAGAACGATTTGAACAGCAGCCATGCGATGCGCGGCACCACGTCAGCCATCTTCATTTTTGATTTTTCCCCCACCCTGTACACCGGTTTTATTTTCACTTCCCGAAGAGTGCACATCGCAATGTTCAGCTTCACGAGCATATCATTCGGCATGCCGTATCTGCGGTAAATCTCATGGAGCCGGATGGCGTTCAAGGCGTCCTTTGAAATGGCGGTGTAACCCGTTTGCGT
>DATLYB010000349.1:0-19744 GCA_035575215.1 Chitinophagales bacterium | reverse complement strand
CGAGCAGATGGCGGTGGAAGCCTTCCATGTCAACTGTGAAATGATTCTCGCGCGCAATCAACTGCGTAAGGTCAACGGGAAAGCCGTACGTGTCAAACAATTCAAATGCGAGCGCTCCGGGAATTTCCTTCTTGTCCTTTGATTTTTCAATGAATGACGACAGGCGCACGATTCCCTTTTCAAGGGTCCGCAGGAAATTTTCCTCCTCCTCTTTAATCACCTTCGACACCAGCGCAGCCTGCGACTTCAATTCCGGAAACTGCTTGCCCATCGTATCGCTGAGAATGGGAAGCAGCCTGTGCAGGAATGCTTCTTTCTGATTCAGGTAGCTATAGCCGTAACGCACGGCTCTGCGCAAAATCCTGCGCACTACATATCCGGCTCCTTCGCGTCCGGGCAGTTGCCCGTCAGCAATTGTGAATGCCACTGCGCGGATGTGGTCGGCAATTACGCGCATGGCGATGTCGGCTTTGGGATTCTTCCCGTAAGGCAGTCCCGCCAATTCGGAAACTGCCTTAATAAGCGGCTGGAAGATGTCCGTATCGTAGTTTGATTTTTTCTTTTGCAGCACCATGCACAGCCGCTCGAAGCCCATGCCGGTATCTACATGCTTCGCGGGCAGTTCTTCCAGCTTGCCGCTGGCATTCCTGTTATATTGAATGAAAACGAGATTCCAAATCTCAATCACGTGGGGATGCCCTTCGTTCACCAGTTCCCTGCCCGGTTCTTTTTTTCTTTCCGCGGCATCGCGGATGTCAACATGAATCTCAGAGCAGGGACCGCACGGACCGGTATCGCCCATTTCCCAGAAGTTGTCTTTTTTTGAAAAGCGCAGGATGTGGCTGGCGGGAAGATAATTCAGCCAAAAGCTGTATGCCTCTTCATCAGCAGCGAGGTTTTCCTCCGGGCTTCCTTCAAACACGGTGGCATACAGCCTGTCCTTGTCAATCTTGTATACTTCCGTGAGCAACTGCCACGCCCATTCGATGGCTTCTTTCTTAAAGTAATCGCCAAACGACCAGTTGCCAAGCATCTCGAACATCGTGTGATGATAGGTGTCAATGCCCACTTCTTCCAAATCATTATGCTTGCCGGAAACGCGCAGGCACTTCTGCGTATTGGCCACCCGCACAGACTTGGGCTGCTTATTTCCCAGAAATATATCCTTGAACTGGTTCATGCCCGCATTGGTAAACATCAGCGTGGGGTCATCCTTCAGCACGATGGGAGCCGAGGGCACGATGTCATGCTGGCGCTTTCTGAAGAATTCAAGAAAGGCGCTGCGGATTTCAGGGGATGTCATCATCAACGCGGCCATGTTAATTACCCTCTTTTTTTCTCAAAGACAGTAAGCTATATTTGAAAAACAAACGTCTTTCCAGAGGTAAAAGCGATTTCAAAAATAACGCTTAATGCCAAGGAAAAAAGCCAAGTACATCTATAACACCCACACGCTGAAATACGAGCCGGAAGTGGTTTCGTGGGGGCAGCGGTTTCTGAAATGGTTCGGACAGGGGGCGGCTACCCTCACTGCCGCTGTCATCATCGTGATTATCACCTACTACACCTATGACTCGCCTAAAGACCGCATGCACCAGCGCGAGATAGCCCGTTTGAAATTCGAATACGAGCTGATGAACAGCAAGATGGATGACATGGAAAAGATTTTGCGCAGCCTGCAAAGCCGTGACAACAATATTTTCCGCGCCATTTTCGAAGCCGAGCCGATTTCTGACAACATCAGGCGGGCGGGCTTCGGAGGTGCCAACCGTTACAAGGAACTGGAGGGATTTTCCAACAGCGAGTTGCTGATTTCAACAAGAAAGCGCCTCGACACGCTCAGCAAGCAGATGTACGTGCAATCAAAATCGTATGACGAGTTGTCGCAACTGGTGAAGCGCAAATCGGAAATGCTGGCTGCGCTGCCTGCCATACAGCCCATCTCGAATAAAGACCTGGTGCGCATCGCCTCCGGTTTCGGCAACCGCATCCACCCCTTTTACAAAACCATCAAGCTGCACACCGGCATTGATTTCACCGCCCCCATTGGCACGGATATTTACTGCACAGGCGATGGAACGGTGATTGACACTGACCTCGGCTCCGGCTACGGGCATAACGTAATTGTTGACCATGGCTTTGGCTACCGAACCATTTACGCCCACATGCATGAAATCCGCGTGAAAAAAGGGCAGAAGGTGAAGCGGGGCGATGTGCTTGGCACGGTTGGCAACAGCGGACTGTCCATGGCGCCCCACCTGCACTATGAGGTGGTGAAAAACGGCACGAAGGTAGACCCCATCAACTATTTCTACAACGACCTGACGCCCGAAGAATATGAACGGATGATTGAGCTGGCGTCACAGCATAACCAATCATTTGACTAAACCTCACATCCCTTTGCCGCTTAAAGAATTTGAAATCACCAAACTCTACTACTCGATAGGCGAAGTGGCAAAGATGTTTAACGTTTCCACCTCGCTGCTGCGCTTCTGGGAAAGCGAGTTCGACATCCTGAAGCCTAAAAAGAACCGGAAGGGCAACCGCCTGTTTACTCCAGAAGACATTAAAAACCTGAAAGTCATCTACCACCTGGTGAAGGAGCGCGGCTTCACCCTTGAAGGCGCCAAGAAAAAACTGAAAGCCAACCAAGCTGACACCATCAATAAAGTTGAGATTATTGACTCGCTGAAGAAACTGCGCGGATTTTTAATGGAGATGAAGGAAGGACTGGGAAGCAGTAATCCGTAATCTGTAAGTTCGCAAGCCGCTTTATCCGCTAAGATACTTATCATCCCCACCCTGAAGTTTCCACATTCGTTTGGATAATATGTGGAAAACCCTTACCTTGTCAAAATGAAATACTACCTGCGCACCGAAGCCGGGCAATTCGGACCTTTTACTTTTGATGAACTGAAGGAAAAAGGGATTACGAAAGACACCTTGGTGTGGTATGAAGGGTTGCATGAATGGACTAAAGCCAATGAAATCCTGGAATTGGTTGACTTGGTAACCGACTCAACCCCTCCGGGCGGGAAAACTATCGCCCAGTTGCTTGCCGAGCTGCGGCATGAAAGCCAATGGTTCGTCAAAAGTGAAAAAGGACCCATTTGGGATGTTGGTTGAGTTGAATTACCTTTCAAAATTCCTCACCATCCCCCGGCTGTTATTAAAAATCCTGGTACGCCTTTTCCCAGATTGCGCTGAAACGGGAAAGCGTAGTAAGGCTCCATCACCAGCACACCGAAGAAATTGATGCGCAGCGAAACGCCCGTGCTGAAAACAGGCGTGTGTGTTCCTTCCCGCGCATTCCATGTGAAGCGCACCGTGCTGCCGTTATCCCAGGCCAGCCCGCAGTCAAAGAAGCCCACGAGGTCAGTGTAGAAGAAGCGGGAGCGAATCAGCGCCAGTCGCTCAGGACCAGTGAAAGGCAGGCGCGCCTCGGCATTGGCAACGGCAATGCTGCTGCCCACCATAGCATTGAGATCAACACAGTCACGGCAAGGGAAGCGCCTGAATGAAAACGGATTGTAGCCGCGCACGAAGTAGTCATTCCCTACAAACAGCGGGAACAGGCTGGCGGCATCGCTGCCGTAGCGGGCATAATAGATTCCCCGGAAGGCGAAGCCCACCGGCTTGGCAAAGAAGTATTTGCGGTAATCAGCCAGCGTGCCCCATACATTATATTTAATGAATGAGCGCTGCACCTCCAGCCGCAGACGTTGTCCACCGAGGGGCGAGGTCATGCCCCAGGTGGCATTGTCAAACACGTATGCAAGATATGCCTGCGCCTGCCAATAGCTTTCGGGGGCAGGCAGCTTTTCTTTTCCCCCGTAAACCCAGTAGCCATCGCTGAAGTAGTTGTTGAATTTTTCGCGCCTGAAGGCATAATGCGCCAGGCTTACACCGGCTTCCAGCCGTGTCTTCTGCGAGAAGGGATACTGGGAGAACCACGTCACCTGGTCTTCGAACACACGCTCAACCAGCGTGGCAAAATTTTCGAGAATTACAGTTTGTCCATCCTCCTCGAGGGTATCCAGTTCGTAAAGCAACGCCCCTGCTTTGTAGGGCGTATGGCTGAATGCCACTCCGAAGTTGAAGCGGTGCTTTTGGTTGAGGTAAGCTACGGCACCGCCAATGTCGAGGTAATCTCCCTGCGCCTGCAAGGCGGTGAAAAGGTAGTGGCGGTTCAGCATATCGCTGAACAGCAGGGTGGCGCCTCCGATGAAAGCCGGACCCACACTGCTCACGCCCACACCGCCATACACCGACCCCACGGCTGATAAGCCGAACATCGGCTGATAGGGCTTGGAGCGAAAGGAGGATGTCTTCACTGTATCCGAAGCGACATTCATTTCCGGCTTGACATACACCGCAGGGGGCAGGATGGAAACGCTCTTGTCGCTCATGAGCGGGTCGGCTGGGAAACGAGGGAAGTCAGAGAGGGAAGCCAGATAGATGCTGTAACTTCTATTATCAAACAGGCTATAAACAATTTTGTCATTCTTTCCCGCCACGCTGATTGCAGGTGCAAAGAAAGTGATGCCGCTGATGCCGGTGAAGTAGCGAGTTAGCTGATACAACTGCCCTGCTGCAATATCATATTCGTACAGATTCCTGAATCCGTCAGCATCGGTGAGGAAATAGAGCTTGCTTCCATCGCTGGAGAAATACGGGTTAAGGTTGTCGCCATCAGGCAAGACATTGAGCACTGTCACATGGTTTGATTCCATATCATACAGGCAGAGACGGTAATGGCTGTAAACCGGTTTGGAAAAATCGGTCTCCGGTCCGCGGTCTGAGGCGAACACGATGGTCTTTCCGTCAGGTGACCATTGGGGCATGAGGTCAGAGTAGTAATCATTTGTCAGTTGCAGTACGGTGTAGTCGCGAAGGTCAAGCATATACAAATCGCTGTAGCCTTCGTTCATACCGGTAACCACAATGGCGTTGCCGCCAGGCGACCACGCGGGATTGCTGAAGGCAGTGACGCCCCGAAATTCAACCTCGCGCTCCAGTTTGCCATCAGAGGCGCGCACTACTGCCAGCTTGTTGCGTCCCTTCACGGAAACGGGATAGGCGAAGTAGCGGCTGTCAGGCGACCAGGCTCCTGCTGACTCGAGGAAACCGATATCGTCAATATGCGATTTGCGCGCTGCGCGCGAAAGCTTGCGGATGATTTTGCCTGCAGCCGCATCGGCAAGGTAGAGGTCAATGCTGATAGCGCTCTTTTCGGAAAAGAACGCCAGGTATTTTCCATCGGGGCTCAGCGCAGGGGAGATGTTGTATTCTCCTGTATTGCCTTTGTGGAACATCCTGATTCCCACCGGAGCGATGGTGTCTTTCAAGTACGGCACATACGCCTCATGCAGCGCCTTCTCCCACTGGGCGGAAAGCTCCTTCTCAGTAACGCCCAGCACTTTTTCCACGCCTGACGAATATCCGTACAGGGCAGATTTATCAAACAGCGGACGGATGATGGTATCGCCCCATATGCCTGCCACGTAAGCCCAGAAAGCCTCACCGAAGCGGTAGGGAAAATATTCGAAGCGCATCGTCATCTTCTGCAGTGTAGGCACATCTTTATGCAGCACCGCATCGCGCATCCACATGGCGGTGAGCGGGCTGAGCCTGCCGGTGGACATATATTCCGCCATGCCTTCCACCAGCCAAAGCGGAAGGTTTTCCAAGGAGGCAAGGCTGGCTGAGTCGGAAGTTTTGATGAGGTGGTATTGGAAGGCATGCGCCATTTCGTGACCCAGGATATGACTGGTTTGCGCGTTCGACTCATGGAACGGGAGTACCATCCTGTTGCGCATGGCTTCAGTAACACCGCCCGTGCCCGTTCCGATAAGCCCGGGGATGACGGATGTTTGCTGGAACTCCTCGTGGTTGTTGTAAATAATCAGCGGGTTCCGCTCGCGGAAAGTGTCTTTCAGCAGTGATTGATGCTGGGCGCACCATAGTTCGCTGAGCCTGCCCACCCGCGTCTTCACGGAATCATCTTCAAGATAATTGTATATGCTGAAATGCGGGGTTTGCAGCACGGTGAAATCCATGCGCTTGTACTGCGCCTTGTTCTGACCGAAATACTGCGCTTGACACAAAGCCGGAATCATAACGACAAGAAGAACTTTCAGGCATCCTCCGGCTTTCATACTGATGGACATTTAGCGCAATTACATGCGCAATTTTTGTTCCACACTGAAAGGCGGGCTTTACAATAAATTCAGGATTGGGAAATGAGGGAAATACCTGCGTGCGAGCCAACTTCAAACCTCAAAACTTCAAACTGACAAAGTGACCCAGCCGGGATTTGAACCCGGGACCCCTTGCTTAAAAGGCAAATGCTCTACCCCTGAGCTACTGGGTCAGAAAAAAAAAGGTGTGCAAAGATAAGCAGCCAAAAATCTACCCGCAATGTCTGAAAATATTTTTAGGTACAGGACGGTTTATTACACGGCTGTTCCAGCATTACCCTATGCGTTGATATTCTGCGATAGCGAAGATGGATGTGATTGCAGGGTTGATGCATCATCCCCTACATCCAGATTTTTTCGATACCCATTTGAGGTAAAAACAGTATCATCATTCCTTAAGTAACTTTGCCCCTTCATTAAATCATCGTGAAGAAAAACGAGCCGCTTACCTCCTTTCCGAAATCGCGCATCCATATCCTGCTGCTGGAGGGAATCAATCCTTCCGCTATCAATGAATTCAAAAAAGCGGATTACACCCATATTGAAACAGAAGAAAAAGCATTGAACGAAAACGAGCTGGCGGAAAGAATCCGCCATGTGCACATCCTCGGCATCCGCTCGAAAACCAACATCACCAAAAAAATCATCGCCAATGCCGAAAAGCTGATTGGCATCGGCTGCTTCTGCATCGGCACCGACCAGGTGGATTTGGATGCGGCAACGGAAGCCGGTATTACTGTTTTCAATTCGCCTTACTCCAACACCCGCTCGGTTGCAGAACTCGTGCTAGCCGACATCATCATGCTCATCAGGCGCATTCCGGAAAGAAATGAAGCCGCGCATCGCGGGGAGTGGCTGAAGGATGCAAAGGGAAGCCATGAGTTGCGGGGAAAAACACTGGGGATTGTCGGCTACGGACACATCGGCTCGCAGGTCTCCGTGCTTGCGGAAGCGCTGGGAATGCGCGTGATTTTTTACGACATCGAGCCGAAGCTGCCGCTGGGAAATGCGCAAGCGGTTGATTCGCTCACCAAGCTTCTGAAGGAATCGGATGTGGTGACGCTGCACGTGCCCGAAACTCCTCAGACGTTCAACATGATTTCCCGTGCTCGCATCAGGCAGATGAGGGAGGGAAGCATCCTGATTAATCTTTCGCGCGGCACAGTGGTGGATTTGGAAGCCTTGCGCGATGCGATTGTCAGCGGGCATATCAAAGGCGCAGCCATTGACGTCTTTCCGTCTGAGCCGAAATCAAAGCAGGAGAAATTTGTTTCTCCGCTGCAACATCTTCCCAACGTCATTCTCACTCCGCACATCGGAGGCTCAACGGAGGAAGCGCAGGAAAATATCGGGTTTGACGTTTCAAGAAAACTCATCAGCCTGCTTGATACGGGCGCAACGGTTGGCTCGCATACCGTGCCTCCGCTGAGTTTGCCGGTACAGCAAAACACGCACCGCCTGCTGCATATTCATAAGAATCAACCCGGGGTGCTTTCTGAAATCAACGGCATCTGCTCTTCGCTGAATGTCAACATCGTTGGTCAGTATCTGAAAACTAATGAAAAAATCGGCTATGTTGTTCTCGATGTGGAGAAAACCGCTTCGAAAAAGGCATTTGAGGAAATGAAAAAAGTGAAGCACACTATCAAGACAAGAATTTTATATTGATGCTTTTTTGAAAAAGAAAAGTGTATCTTGTCATCACTAAACCGGAAGTTTTATGCTTCCCCGCTTTATCAAAGCAGCTTTTTTCCTATCGTCTTTCCACGCGGGGTTTGTTGTTGCGCAAACGGGCAATTCAATTATCATTCCCTCTGTCATTGAAGCAGGCGTTTCCAATACGAAAATTACAGTTGACGGTGTTCCCGCTGTCATTCAAAATGAATCAAGTGATTTATGTGTCGTGATGATACCGTCTTCTCTGCATGGAAGCCATGCCATTACCCTTGAAGAAGCCGGCAACGAAAGCGAAGCGAATGTTGTCATCCTGAATATCACGCCCACCCTTGAGCGTTCCAATCTCACAAAGGGCGAACGCACCGAATTACTGCTGAACGTGACCGGAGCAGACGACCTTGATGCGCCCGTTGAGATTGAAATCGGCAATCAAAGTCCCGCGCAAATAAAAATCGAAGGCAGTACGGTTGCGCAAATACGCCCGGGACGCGATACCACGGTTTCAATTAAACTGCGCGCAAAGCTCACCGGAGAATTCAGCATCTCGTATGAACTTTCGGATGATATTCCGATGGTGCAATTCTCTGATAAAGGCAGCGAGGCGAAAACGGATTCTCCGAAAAAAGACGCCTGCGGAAGCATCAAAGGAAAAGTAACTGTCAAACCTCCGTTTAAGGTGAAGAGTTTAGGCGTGTATGTTGTAAACGACTGTGACTTCTGCGAGCCAAAGCCGGCATATACTCCTGTTACATTCTCATACTCGGGAGAGGATTGCCTTGAAATCAAGCCGCATAAAGCGGTGGTGATAAAAGACAGTTCGTTCACGATAAAAAACGATTGTCCCAAAGAAATTGACGCTTTCCCCGATATTATTCCATCACCGGTGAAAAAAGACAGCAGGAAACTTGTCGTTGAGCGGATAGAAAGAGGGAAAAGTGAAAAAATCACTCCCACCATTGCGGAAGAAAAGTATCTTTTGCAGGACGATATGGTTGGCGAGAGGCGGGAGGCTTTCTTTTTTGTTGTGCCCAATCCTTGCTATGCCATGTGCGATACTGCGGGCAATTATTCGATAGGGCTTTTGTATCCCGGCTCTTACCATCTCAAGGTGTTTGCTTTTTCTCCCGTTCTCAAATCTTACCCGGAAGCCACTGTCATTGTAAAAGCCGGACAAGTGACCATCCAGGATTTCACGATCGACAAAGAAGAGATACTGGAGAAAATTGAAAAAGCCAAAAAGGAAAAAGAAAAAGAGAAAGAAAAGAAGAAAGAGCAAGCTAAAAAAGAACAGGGCAGGATTGAGTGATTATCTTGCGCGAAAAAAGCTATGAGTGGTAATTCATCCCGCATCGCGCACCTGGGCGGCACGTTCATCTACTCCAAAAATCCGGCTCAGTTAGCAGGGTGGTATAAAGACAACCTCGGAATAGAGTACACGCATTCCCCTGAATTCAAAGCATGGTATGCATCTTTCTATTACCGCGAAGAAAATTCAGGCAAGCGCGCGTATGTGGCGTGGTCAATTCTTGAAAACAAAAACCGCCCTGAGTTTGAAGGAAAAGTTTTCTGCATCAACTACCGGGTAAATAATCTTGAAATGCTGGTTTCAGAATTGAAATCGAAAGGAATTGCGGTGAAAGGAATCGAAACTTATCCCGAAGGAAAATTCGCATGGGTGAACGACCCGGATGGGAATTACATCGAGCTATGGGAAGACACGGTTTTATGAATGACGAAGCACGAATGACGAAATACGATGGGTATTGGCGTTTATCCTGTTTCTGTCGTGTTCTCAGAATCCTTTCTCCCTTATCGGGAGAAATATATTTACTACCTCCCCTCCTCAAATTGCATCCACTCCTCGTTGGCTTCTTTTTCCGCTTCAATTTTCTGCGAAGTCGGCTGTTTGGCGGGCTTCACGCCTTTGTTGAATTTTTCAGCCAGGTATTCGGAGATGATGGGAAAATTCTCCCGCATGATTATGGTGATGTCGTTGGTGTTGCTTGGAAAATGAACGATGGCAATGTCCCCGGCAAGTTGTCTTCCGGTATAATCGAAAATCGAAAAATGCACCTTCAAATCGCGTTCAAAGGTGTTCGTGGAGCGGTCGAGGCAGTGCTCGAAGTTGGTGACCAGTTCAAACTGGTTGAGAAAAACGAACAAGTCTGTGCCGTACTTGCTGCGCAGGTAGTCCAGCAACCGGATGTCATGAAACCGTACGTTCATATATTCATGCGCCACGTCCGGCTCTTTTAACTTTGAGGCGGTTTGCGCTTCTGATTCGGCATCATTCTTCTTCAACGTGAAGAGTTTCTTTTTTTCTACCGGAGCGAAGCGAGCATCCGTCTTTTTCAAAAAGAGTTTCTGCTTTTCTTCGGTGGATGGCATGCTTTTATCTTTGAAATAACCGATGCCGGCATAGATGGCATTCAAATCTTCCAGAGTGCCTTTGGCGGTATCGGTCAGCAAGTCGCGTGTTTCGTAGAGGCTGAGGATTTTTGCATTCACATTGATATTTAAGCCGTAGCGGAACAGCGTTCTGATTTCCTTCACGCTTTTCTTGTTGTATGCTTTCAGCTGCTCGTCTGAATCGCTGAAATACATGTTGGGGTCAAATGGAATAATCATCACCGCGCGGTAGCTGCTGTCAGGCTGCTGCGCCTGCATGTTGCAGAAGGAAAACGTCAGCAGACCAATAGAGATGCAAGTGGCGAAACACGAGGGCAGACATTTTACTATCATTTGAAGAAGATTTTATAAAGGTCATTTCCAAAGGCAAAGGTCATCAGCGCCAGCAACACCACCATACCCACCACCTGTGCGCGTTCCAGAAACTTGTCACTCACCGGTTTGCCGCGAATCACTTCAAAGAGGATGAACATCACGTGCCCGCCATCCAAAGCCGGAATCGGCAGGATGTTCATGAAGGCGAGGATAAACGAAATCAAGCCGGTGAGATACCAGAATTTCTCCCACCGCCACACCGGTCCGTAAATCATTGCGATACCGATAGGGCTTTGAACCGATTCGGATGCCTTCACTTTGCCGGAGATGATTTTCATCAGCCCCGCTGCATTGAACCAGATTGCTTCGAAGCCGTCTTTTGTTCCGAAATAAAAAGCGCTGGCGAGTGAATACTTTTTATGAGGGTAGGGATCTTCGCTGATTTTAATGCCAATCAGACTGTCCTGCGTTACGGTTGCTTCAAGCATCAGGGTGTCACTATTGCGCAAGACCAGCAGCGTTGCGGTTTTGCCGATGTGGTCAAAAGTTTTTTCGCGCATCTCACCCCACACTCTCACCGGCTCACCGTTGAAAGCGATGATTCGGTCGCCTTTCATCAAACCCGCTTTTCTGGCGCTGGCGGTGGTGACGCTGTCAATGACGAAGGGAAAATTCTCAGGTGAGATGAACAGGGTTTTTGCCGTCTTGAAATGCTGAAAGAGGTCGTCTGGAAGGTTCACCGTAACGATTTTTCCGCCACGCTCCACTTCGATATTGGCGCCAAAGAAAACCTTCAGTGAAACAAAATCAACTGACCGCTTTACCGGCTTTCCGTTGATGGAAATTATTTTATCGCCAGTCTGCAATCCCAGTTCACGAGCCAGTCTGTAGGCATAAATTCCATCTTTGATATTTTCCGGGGGAATGTATTCTTTCTGATATTGCAGCAGCCAAAACGCAAAGATGAAAATCCCCAGAAGCAGGTTCATCGTGATGCCAGCCACCATCACTATGAAGCGCTGCCATGCCGGTTTGCTGCGGAATTCCCAGGGCTGAGGTGGTGTGTTCTGGTAGCTTTTATCCATGGACTCATCAATCATCCCTGAAATCTTCACGTAGCCGCCCAGCGGGAACCAGCCGATGCCGTATTCGGTATTCTTTACCCTTTTGCTGAAGAGCTTCCATCCGCCAAAGTCAAAGAAGATGTAAAATTTCTCTACGCGTATGCCGAATGCCCGCGCTGCCAGATAATGCCCTAACTCATGGATGAAGACCAGCAGCCCCAGCCCTAATAGCAATTGTCCACCCATAATTACTGCTTCCATCCCCTATATAATTTTATTCCAAACTTCAAAGATACTCCATGTTCCTTGTTGGTGATGGATTCCTATGAGGGAATGTCAACAAAGGAAAGGCAAACTGTCCCATGTCTGATATTGTGGCAATATCTTTTATTTATCAATTTTATCCCCCCCGGATGCAGTCTTCTTATACCGCGACCACATTTCTGCCCATAGCATTAAGTGTCATCATGCTCGGCTTGGGGCTTTCTCTGCAGGTGAGCGACTTCACGCGCATCCTCAAATTTCCGAAGGCGGTTTTTGTCGGCTTGTTCTGCCAGATGTTCCTTATGCCGGTGATTTGTTTTTTCGTGACAAAAGCCTTTTCCCTTTCACCCCAGATGGCAGTGGGAATGATGCTGCTTGCCGCTTCGCCCGGAGGAGCTGTTGCCAACCTTTACAGTCATTTGTCGCGGGGTGACGTGGCGCTGAACATCACCCTCACAGCCACAAACAGCCTGCTCACATTGTTTACCATCCCGCTCATCGTCAGCCTTTCCCTGCAGTATTTTTTGGAGGAAGGACAGTACATCCCGATGCAGTTCAAGAAAATTATGGAAGTGTTTATGCTGGTGTTCATCCCGGTGGCAGCGGGAATGTTCATAAAAAAACATTTTCCGGAGTTGTCTGACAGGCTTTCAAAACCCGTGAAAATCACATCAGCATTTTTTCTTGCTGCCGTGGTAATCGCTGCCACTTACCAGGAGAAAGAAAAACTGTACGAATATTTCATCCAGGTGGGTGTTGCCGCACTTGTTTTCAACATCATCAGCCTTGCATTGGGATATTTCCTGCCCCGTCTGGCTCGCCTGAGCAAGAGGGAATCCATAGCCATCGGCATGGAAATAGGAATTCACAACGGTACGCTTGCAATCTTTCTTGCCGTGAACGTCTTGTCTGCTCCGGTGATGGCTATTCCCGCAGCCGTTTACAGCCTCCTGATGTTCTTTACCGCTGCCGTGTTTGGCTGGCTGGTAAATCAGACAAACACAGCGAGTTATAAATCGGCATTCACACGGCATAGGAATTAAAAAAATAGATAGCTGTCAGGTTTCGCTGAAATTATCTCAGAATAATCTTACCCGTTTTAAGAATTCTGCCATCGCTCACAATCTTCCACAGGAAGAAATCACCCGGCAGATTTTCCGTGTTTATTTCGCGCGATGTGATTTTGGCGGAAAATTTTTTCTCTCCCGCTCGGTCATAAAGTTCTATCCATGAGTCTGAAAGCAATTGCCCGATGATGAAAATTTTTCTCTCTGCCGGATTAGGAAAAAGCATGTAACCAAAAGGTTCCATTTCGGAAATTCCCGTGCCGGTGGGAGCGGCACACAATTGCAACCGGTCAAACAACTCCTGCAATGAATCAATCGGCTCGTAGCCGGGAGGTCCGCTGTTGACAATCAGGTTGACGGAGGGACTGCTGGCATCATCACCCGGTTGCGCCACCCGCAGAAATGATGACAGCGAAGAATTTCCGCTTGACAAACAGCGTGTGTCAGCGCCCGTCACCTTTGCGCCCTGCAATGCCGCCATCAGCCTGCAGGCAAGGTTGCCTTCCGTATTCAGAAACCACGTTTCCATCGAATCGAGAATTTCCTGTCCCAGCAGAATATTACCCTGAATGGTATAATAGGCTCCTATGATATGATTCTTATAATCAATGCAATCCGCTCCGGTATAAGCATCAGCGAGTGGCGAACCATTGTAAATTCCCACCACGCCATACTGGCGGTTAGGCGCCCCCAAAACAAAATCGCCATTAATCAGCGAGTCAATGATTTTATCGGGCAGATAGCCTGCATTCATCAGCGCTCTTCCAAGGTTCTGGTTGGCTGAATTGTATGCCGCCTGCGTGTGGATGACGCCCACGCCCGGATGAATGTCGCTGATGATGACGGAATTGCCAATGCACGAAGCCCCTGCACTTCCTACTTCTCCGGTTACCGTGTCAACAGCGCAGATGGAGAAAGTGTGCTGCGCGAATATGCCGCAGGTGATTAAAATGAGCGGCAAGGCTAAGAGCAATTTGCTAATCATGAATGTAATTTTTGGATACAAAGTACCAGATTTTTTTATTTCATAGAGAGGCACTGGTTCCTTTATGTCTTTAAAGCCTGTCTTCTTCACACAAAAAGTTTCTTAATTTTTCAATAGCTTTATCATGCCCCCATCCCTTTTCCATCCCGCTGTTGCCGGCTGGTTCACCAAAACATTTCAGCAGCCCACTGAAGTGCAGCGGCAGGCATGGGCTGAAATCAAAAAACACCGCCACACGCTGATTGCCGCTCCCACCGGCTCTGGAAAAACGCTTGCCGCCTTTCTTTCGGCTATTGATGACCTGGTGATAAAAAGCCTGGAAGGAAACCTGGAAAACAAGACACAGGTTGTTTACGTCTCCCCGCTCAAAGCATTGAGCAACGATATTCACCGTAATCTGCAGCTTCCGCTCAAAGGCATTACCGAAGAACTGAAAGCCGAAGGGTTTCCCGAACCCGCCATCCAGGTGATGGTGCGTACGGGCGACACTCCGCCAGCCGAGCGCACAGCCATGACCAAACATCCTCCGCACATCCTGGTAACCACTCCTGAATCGCTCTATCTTATTCTCACCAGCGTCAATGGTCGCAGGATGCTCTCCAGCGTCCGCACGGTTATCGTTGATGAAATACACGCCCTCATTGACGACAAACGCGGCTCGCATCTCGCACTTTCCATCGAAAGACTGGAAGCGCTTGCCGGGGGGGAAAAGCTGATTCGCATCGGATTGTCGGCTACGCAAAAACCAATTGAAGAGGTGGCGGATTTTTTAACCGGAAGCAGCTTCAGTGAGTGTGGCGAAGACGGACGCTTGCCCCAGGAAGGCGAGGGGGCGAGGGTGAGGCTGGCTTGCTCCATCGTCAACACCGGTCACGCCCGCGCGCTCGACATCGCCCTTGAAGTTCCGCGCTCCCCGCTCACCGCGGTGATGCCCAATGAAGTGTGGCTGGAGATGTATGACAGAATCGAGCAATTGATTAAAGAGCACAGGACCACGCTGATTTTCGTTAACACGCGCAGGCTTGCCGAGCGCATGGCGCATCATCTTACCGACCGCCTCGGTGAAGAAGTCGTCACCGCCCATCACGGCAGCATGTCCAAAGAGCATCGCTTCGATGCAGAGCAGCGGCTCAAGAACGGCTCGCTGAAATGCCTGGTGGCAACGGCATCCCTCGAACTCGGTATTGACATCGGCTCGGTTGACCTGGTGCTCCAAATCGGCTCACCGCGTGCCATCTCCACTTTCCTGCAGCGGGTCGGACGCTCCGGTCACAGCGTGAAGGGAACGCCCAAAGGAAGATTGTTTCCGCTAAGTCTGGATGACCTGCTGGAATGTGCTGCCCTGCTTGATTCCGTCAGGCGCGGGGAACTGGATAAAATCTGCATTCCCGAAAAGCCGCTCGACATTCTTGCCCAGCAAATTGTGGCGGAAGTTTCGTGCAAAGAGTACAAGACCGATGAATTGTACCGGCTTGTCACCCGCGCTTATCCGTACCGCCATCTTTCGCGGAAAGAGTTTGATGATGTCATCAAGATGCTCTCGGAAGGATTTACCACACGCAACGGACGCAGGTCAGCCTATCTGCATTACGACATGGTGAACGAGCGTGTGATTGGGCGCAAAGGCGCGCGCCTCACCGCCCTGCTCTCCGGTGGCGCTATTCCCGACAACTTCGATTATGATGTGATTCTCGAACCTGAAAATATTCCCATTGGTACGCTGAATGAAGATTTTGCAATTGAAAGCATGGAGGGCGACATCTTCCAGCTGGGAAACAATTCCTGGCGCATCGTAAAAATAGAAACCGGTAAAGTGCGCGTGGAAGACGCACAGGGACAGCCGCCCACAATACCGTTCTGGCTGGGCGAAGCGCCCGGGCGGACGGCTGAACTGTCAATGTCGGTGGCAAGATTGAAAGAGAAAATTGCCAGCCTCACCCCCGACCCCGCTCCTAAGGAGAGCAGAGTCCGAACTGAACCACAATTCCAGACGGAGGAAATTTCGGGTGAAGATGAATCATGGAAAAAACAAGCGCTCGATTATCTGGAAAATGAGCTTCGTCTGCCTCACGCTGCCGCTGACCAGCTCACGGTTTATCTCGCCACAGGCATGGCAGCACTGGGTGTCATGCCTTCGCAGCAAACACTCGTGCTTGAACGATTTTTTGATGAGGCAGGCGACATGCACCTGGTGATTCATTCCACCTTTGGCAGCCGGCTGAACCGCGCCTGGGGATTGGCGCTGCGGAAACGGTTCTGCCGCAAATTCAATTTCGAGCTGCAGGCTGCGGCAACCGAAAATGCGATTATCCTTTCGCTGGGCGCCACACACAGTTTCCCGCTGGATGAAGTTTTTGATTATCTCTCCCCGAAAAGCGTCCGCACCATTCTGACGCAGGCGCTGCTGGATGCTCCGATGTTTGGCGTGCGCTGGCGGTGGAACGCATCACGCGCGCTCGCTATTCCGCGCAGGCGCGGAGGAAAGAAGGTGCCTCCGCAAATACAGCACTCGCTCGCTGAAGATTTGGTGGCGCTGATTTTCCCCGACCAGCTTGCCTGCCTTGAAAACATCACGGGAGACCGCGAAATACCCGACCATCCGCTGGTGAATCAAACGATTCACGATTGCCTGTATGAAGCGATGGACATTGAGGAACTGGAAAAACTGCTCACCAAAATCAAATCGGGGAAAGTCAGGCTTGCCGCAAAGGATTTGCGCGAACCGTCACCGTTTGCGGCTGAGATTCTCAACGCGCGTCCCTTTGCTTTCCTGGATGATGCACCGCTGGAAGAAAGAAGAACCAATGCCGTTCAAAACCGCAGATGGCTCGACCCCGCAGCCGCCAAAGATTTGGGCAAGCTGGATATGGATGCGATTAACACCGTCAAAGCCGAAGCGTGGCCCCAACCTTCAAGCCCTGACGAATTGCATGATGCGCTGGTGCTGTTTGGTTTCATCACGGAAGAAGAAGGCAAAAAAGAAGCTTGGGAAAATTTCTTTACAACACTTGCATTGCAGCAAAGAGCGACCTCAGTGGCTCTCGGCACCCATAGCATATGGTGTGCAGCGGAAAGGCTCCCGCAGATAAAAAGCCTGTACCCTGACGCAAAAACCAATCCTGTCATCAGCCTGCCTGCGAAACTTTCCGGTGCTCTTCCGCAACCCGATGATGCTTTGAGAGAACTTGTTCGCGGGAGATTAGAAGCCCTCGGACCTATACAATCAAGGGACATTGCTTTTACCATGAATCTGCCGGTGAGCCGCATTGAGCCTGCGCTCACCGTTTTGGAAAATGAAGGTTTCGTCTTTCGCGGCAATTTCACTCCCGATGTTGAAGCGCTGGAGTGGTGTGAGCGCAGGCTCCTCTCACGCATCCACCGCTACACGCTCGGCAGGCTCCGCAAGGAAATAGAGCCGGTCTCTGTTGCCGATTTCATGCGCTTTCTTTTTGCCTGGCATCACATAGATGCTTCCACCCGGCAGGAAGGCGCCCTTGCGCTGGAAAAAGTTGTTGGGCAGCTCGAAGGCTTTGAAGCGCAGGCAGCAGCATGGGAGAGCGACCTGCTGCCTTCACGCATAAAGGATTATGACTACCGTTGGCTCGATGGATTGTGCCTTTCGGGGAAAATTGTGTGGGGGAAATTCCGGGCTCCATTAAATACCGCTAACGGAACCCAGGAAACCAAAGGAGCAAGCCCGGTTAAAACAACCCCCATCACGCTTATCAGCCGCGCGAATGTCAATTTGTTCAAAGCAGTTAATCTGCCAAACGGAAATGAACATGAGCTTTCCGTGCTTGCGAAAACTGTTTTCAATTTCCTGAAAACCTATGGTGCTTCCTTTTATCACGATATTGCCGGGGGAACAAAATTGCTCGATGGTCAGATTGAGGATGCCATCAGCGAGCTTGTTGCAAAAGGACTATTGACAGCCGACAGCTACACGGGGCTGCGCGCGCTCCTGGTGCCTGCAAAATACAGCAGCGGCAGGTACCGACACAAAGCCGCTTTCAGCATGGAACAGGCTGGACGATGGTCACTCATTCAGCACGAACATGCAATCGAGGAGGACGCCATGCAGCAAAGAAAAAATCTGGAAAAAGTTGCCCGGATATTATTGAGGCGCTACGGGGTTGTGTTCAGAAAATTGGCAGACCGGGAAAGTCTTGTGCCTGCGTGGTGGGAGCTGGTGCGCGTGCTGCGCCTGATGGAAGCACGGGGCGAGGTGCGTGGCGGGCGTTTCGTGGAAGGCATTTACGGAGAGCAATATGCCTTGCCCGAAGCGGTCAGCCTGCTTCGCAGCGTGCGCAGGGAACCCAAGACCGGCAAGCTTATTTCCATCAGCGCAGCCGACCCGCTGAATCTTACCGGCATCCTCACCCTTGAAAAGCGGGTACCGGCAATTTATTCCAACCGAATTCTCTTCGAGGATGGCAAAGTCATCGGCATCAAGGAAGGCAGAGACATCACGCTGGCAAACGGCATCGGAAAAAATGAGTGGCTTTTTAAAAATGCGCTGATACAGAGGCGCGTTTCACCCCGATTACGGGCATACCTGGGTAAGGGGATTATGTAGTAGAGTTAAACTCATCCATCTGTAACGGGATATTCAACCAACACAAGCCATTGTCTTATCAACTAAACATCCTCCATAAGGCGTGAATTTTTTTTCTTGCGATTTCATTTTATTAGGATAATTTGCCCGCAGTTTTTTGTTATAAAATTGATAGGCGGAATAATTGAAAATGGTTAATCTTGGCTTGATTCTTTTTAAAAATCAAAGCGGCAACACTAAAAAAAAAAATAAGCGTGACAAAGAAGAATAAAGAAAGCGGCTCGAAAAAGACAGGTACAAAAAAGAAGGAGATAAAATCGCTCCGGAAAAAAGAAACTGAAAAGAAAGCTTCTTCGGTGAAAAAGGAACATCAAAGGGCGAAGGGAAATAAAAAGGTATCAAAAGTTGAAGCGAAAGCACAACATGCGAAAAGCAAGACCGTACAAGCAGAGGCTCCTAAAAAAACAGCGACTCAAACTATGGCAGCAGACACCAGCAAGAAACGCCTGATGATTAGCTATGAAAAACTTCCGCCAGAAGTGATGGAAGTCATCCGAACTAAATATCCCTACGGATACAATCATGACCTCAAAGAGGTGAAGGGGATTGATAACAAGAAATTCTTTGTGCTGCCTATCGAACTGCCCGATGTGATTTATCTTGTAAAAGTTGACTTACGCAAGCCCATCCAGATTCGGGATGAGGGTGAGGAGGAAGATATTTTCACCCCTGAAGAAGAATTTGCCGGTGAAGAGGAGGGCTTCCCGGCTGAAGACCTCGAACAGATAGAAAGTGAAGAGGAGGAAGGCGGAGAAGAGGAAGTGAAGAAAAAGCGGAGGGATGAAGAAGATGAGGAAGTATGACTTGTAATGGGAGTATGTTCAATGAGTATGTTCAACCCAGTGTGTCAAATGTAATAGTTAAGACTTCATCTGACAGTCCGGGTGTATTGAATCACGAGCTTTGTACCAAAGAACGAGATGCGTTTTTTTCAGGCATAGGGAACATAGATGTATTGGAAAAGGAGCGAAAGGAGTTGTTTGAACTCCTTCCTTTACATCTCCCCCTGTCGGCTTCCCTATAATTCGACCATTTAAAAATAGAGTTGGCGCAGTCCCGATTCCGAATCGGGACAAGCGTAATTTTTCTAACTCTAAAAAATGGTCAGATGAAAAAATCACGGTTTACTGAGAGCCAGATTGTTGCTG
>DATLYB010000348.1:0-3242 GCA_035575215.1 Chitinophagales bacterium | reverse complement strand
TCAACCATAACGGCTCGCTGGATATCGCAAAAAGGCTGATAGATGAGGCGGTAAAAGCAGGCTTCGATGCCGTAAAATTTCAAAAAAGAAGACCGGAAGTATGCGTGCCCAAAGACCAATGGTATGTGGAGCGCGATACGCCCTGGGGCAGGATGCCATACATTGACTACCGCTACAAAGTGGAATTCGGCTTGAAGGAATATCAGGAAATTGACCGCTACTGCCGCAAGCGAAAGATTGACTGGTTTGCTTCCTGCTGGGATGAGCCTTCGGTGGAATTTATGGAGCAGTTTAATCCACCTCTCTATAAAGCCGCCTCAGCCACGCTCACCAACCATGATTTGCTTATTGCAATGAAAGAAACCGACAAGCCGCTGATTCTTTCCACCGGCATGTCAACGTTTGATGAAATTGTGGATGCTGTTTCCGCTGTAGGTGTGAAAAATTTGCTTATTGCGCACAGCACTTCAGCGTATCCCTGTGAAGTGACGGAGTTGAATCTGAACATGATTCATACCCTGAAGAGCAGGTTTCCCAACGTCCCTGTCGGCTATTCCGGCCATGAAACGGGGCTGGCTCCCACGCTTGCCGCAGTGGCGTGCGGGGCATGTTTTATTGAAAGACACGTGACACTTGACCGGGCGATGTGGGGCAGCGACCAGGCGGCTTCCGTTGAGCCGGCCGGAATGATGAGATTGGTGAAAGACATTCGCGACATCGAGAAAGCCATGGGAGACGGCATCAAACGTGTGTATGAAAGTGAAAAAAGCGCCCTGCGAAAATTGCGGATTGCCCTGCCTGCCCAGAATGTGAGAGTTGAACCGATGTAATGTCGCTTTTCCTTAATAAAGAAACTCCTCGGATGGAGGGGTGCTAAATATATACTCCGGCAGAAGAACGTTGGATGTCAGCAGAATCAATTACCACTATTCTCTTCTTTGCATGTGCGGCTGTCATCATTTGCCTTGAACGATTATTTCCCTACCGAAAGGGGGTGAAATTTTTTCGCAAAGGGCTATGGCTTGATTTTGTGTGGTATTCGCTGATTCAAAGCTACCTGCTGAAAATCCTGATTTTCGACTTCATCATCTATCCGGTTGACCAGCATTTTCAGCTTTCGCGATTGCAGCTTGTTGCCGCCTGGCCCATCGCGCTTCAGGTTTTATTTTTTTTCGTCACGCATGATTTATACATCTACTGGTTTCACCGCTGGCAGCACAACAGCAAAATTCTCTGGCGTACCCATGAGGCGCACCATTCCTGCAAAGAAGTGGACTGGGTAGCCGGCTCACGCTCCCACAGCCTGGAAATCCTGATTAACCAAACCATCGAGTTTGCGCCCATCGTTTTGCTGGGAGCCAATCCGATAGTGGTTCCAATCAAAGCATTGATTGACGCGGTGTGGGGCATGTACATTCATTCCAATATTAATGTGAAAAGCGGCAGGTGGCAATATGTGATTAACGGACCGGAGATGCACCAATGGCACCATGCCAACGACCGGACTGTTTTCTATAAAAACTATGCCACCAAGCTGGCGCTGTGGGACTGGCTCTTCGGAACAGCTTATCTGCCGCCAGGAAAAAAGCCTGATGATTACGGGTTGTATTATAGTTATCCGGACGATTATTTTTTACAGCATGCTTATGCTTTCTGGCGGTTTAACTTCAGAAAACTATATGAAAATCCCTACACGAATTACATTTTGCATCTGCGGCAGAATCTGATGAAGGGCATCGGGAAATTGTTCACAGGACGAAAATCTTCTGAAAAGGAAACCTCTGCAATTATTCCCCAAACACGGCAATACAAGAGGGCTTGAACTCTGCCGCGCCCCGGGGATGTTTAGGGGTTACGGTTTAAAAGTGAGGTCGGGTGTTTTTAATAATGGGAAGTAAGTAAACCGTAAACACGAAACAGCGAATCTTCCTGACAAGCATTAGTCGCAGGTGTCGTAGCTTTATGCCATGCATTGGCTTTATCTCTTCATCGCATCCTGCCTCGAAGTATGCTGGCTGTATTCGCTCAAGTTCATTGATTTCAGGAAAATCAGAACCATCGAGTGGAGCGGCTTTTTTTCTGCCCAGGAGTATCTGAAGCTGGTTCCTGTTCTTAGCTATGTGGTCTTCGGAGTGCTGAACATCGTGTTTTTTTCGCTGGCCATGCGAAGGATACCGGCATCCACCGCGTTTGCCGTGTGGGTGGGGGTGGCGATGGCAGCCGCCAAGCTGATTGACATCACGGTGTTCAGGCAGCCTTTTTCCGCTGCACAGATTTTTTTCATCCTCCTCATTCTTGCCGGGGTCATCGGGCTGAAGATTTATTCACAGGCGTAATACATCAGGGCTAAAGCCCTTTAGCGATGCATTATTCACTAACCCCGCCTTTAAAGGCTGGTTTGAGCAAAATCGAGCGTTCACAAAGGCTTTAGCCCTGACCATCGGAAAAAGTAACGGAACCAGTTATCATTTGCATTCTTGCAATATTCTTTCTGCAAGCTGCTTTCCGGTAAATCCTTCGTATTCCAGCACTTCGGAAAGCAATCCCGGCTTGAACCATTTTTCTTTCAGTGCAATCGGAAAAACGTTTGCAGTCGTTTTGTGTTGAAGCAGAATTTCGGCCAGAATGGAATAAAGCCCCCCGGTTTGAAAGTGGTCTTCCACTGTCACCAGCCATTTGCTTTGCTTTGCGGCTTTCAGCAAAATAGTTTTATCCACCGGCTTTAAGGTGCGCATATTTATCAGCCCCGCTGACAATCCCTTTTTATCAAGAATTTCCTTTGCAATCAGGGTTTGCTCGAACAGCATTCCGTAAACAAGAATGGTCACATCTTTTCCTTCGGAAATCACTTCTGCCTTTCCAGCTTCGAAATCTTTGGAATGCCGGTAAGTTGCAGGTCGTGTCGTTGCACGCACGTATGCCGGGTTGGGTGACGCCCAGATTTTCGGCAGCATCAGGAGCATATCCTGCTCGTCAGCCGGGCAGAACACCTGCATTCCCGGAATGCCGCGCATGATGGAAACGTCTTCAATGGCCTGATGGGTGGGACCGTTGCCATCGGACAAAAAACCCGGCACAAACGAGGTGAACTTCACCGGAAGTTGTGCAATGCCCACATCGGTGCGGATAAATTCAAATGCCCGCATGGTGAGGAACGTGGCAAGCGCGTGAACGATGGGAATTCTGCCGCGCAGCGCCAGTCCTGCTGCCATACCCACCATGCACTGCTCGGTGATGCCGGT
>DATLYB010000347.1:0-8629 GCA_035575215.1 Chitinophagales bacterium | reverse complement strand
ATCCGCTCCCATATGCGGTTGTTGGTTATGATAATTGTAAAGTTTTCCATTTTTGACAATGAGCAACTTCTCTATACGCTGTTCACTATTAAGATAGTTAAATTTACGCACTGCTTCTTTTGATGTCCATAATTCGTGGAGCTTATCGAGAATTTGTGTCATTGAATGTGTTGTGAGGTTATAAGTTTTTCCGATATCAATTTCTAAATCAGAAGCTCCAAAGTACTTGCTGTCGCCAATTAACTCTTCCATATTAAGCTGCATCTTTTGAACAAAGTTTTTCTGTGGCAGAACAGCTTCATGGTAATGGGAGGTTCCGACGGAAGTTGCAGCCATTGGATTGCTTAATTTCATTAGATCCTGCTTATAACCACCTGAATAATGGACTCCGCCGGCCTTGGCCGCCAGCTTTTTTTTGAAATCTTCGGAATTAAGCTCTTGAGCAACAGATTGCATCAGCTGGTAAATGCCATCACTTCTTTTTCCATCAGGTTTAGTATGCAGATAGTGCTTGCACATCATATAAAGATAAACAAGGCACTTCATTTTGCGGTTGTCAGAGTTCGTTTTGTAGTATTCCTTTAATAGCTTATCTATGTCCTTAATAAAAAGACTTTTTCGGCGGTGAAGAAAAACAAAAGTACGCTTGCGAAACTCGCTTACGGTCATCATGATTCCTATTCCTCCGTTAATAGAGATTTCCAAATATCAAACAGCAAGCTAAGCAAGCACCTAAAACACAAGTAAATTGATTAACCCGCCGTTTAGTCAGGGAACTTTTTAATTAGATCGCTTTTTTGGGTAATTTTTGCAATTTTTTAATATTTATAACATAAAAATATAATCTTGGAAAAATTTACAATGCTTCGAAAAAATCTGGAGCAGAGCAGATGGTAGCCCTGAGGGCTTGACAGTAAAGTAATTAATTTTTAATCTTAGATTTTGCCTGTGAAATTCAGGCATAAATCTTCTGCACTCCGCAGTAGCTCAATGGCAGAGCATTCGGCTGTTAACCGAAGGGTTGTAGGTTCGAGCCCTACCTGCGGAGCCAATTTTTCACAAGCCGCCACTTAAAGGCGGCTTTTGTGTTTGTTTTAGGAACAGATTTGCGGAAGCTGGGACTTTAGAATGAAATCTTATAGAATTTTTCTTAGATAATTTTGACCGTTAACTCAATACTTGGCCAGATACAGTAAGTCTCAGAAACTAATCTTCAAAATTTTCCGTAATAATCCTTTTTTCCGATTAAAGTCCCAGGATTAATGGCATTTGGCCTTAAATGAGTGTAGAAGCTTTAATTTCAGGTAAAAAGCGGTTTTTTTAGCCTGCGCTAAACAAAAACGAAAAGAATCAAGGGATTTTACGCGTTAGATAGATGTAAACAAGCTGTCAATTTGCGCCTGTGGCAAACTGACTAAGCTAAAGAGAAAACATATGCAACCTCAGGCCAGATCATTTCAATTAGAACTTACAGATGAGTTATTTATCCAGGCACCTTTAGAGTTCGTTTGGAACGTAACTGTGGACGTTGAAAGCTGGCCAAGGTGGACGCCGACCGTCAAATCGGTAAAGATTTTAAGCCAGGGAGAATTTGGTTTGGGCAGCCGAGCACTACTAAAACAGCCAATGCAAGCGGAGGCGGAATGGATCGTATCAAAATTTCAACCACTTAGATTATTTGAGTGGGTCAGCCGTCGAAGCGGAATCTATTTGACCGCAAGGCATGAAATCCTGCAAACAGAAAAAGGAACGATTTCAAAACTTACCCTTTTGGCTGAGGGCTTTTTAATAAGGCTTTTATGGCCGGTATTGAAAAATCGCTTAGCACAATCAATCAAAACTGAAAACCTCGGGCTCAAAAAATATTGTGAAACCGCAAATATCCACCTAAGCAGCTCTGCTTAATCCGCCAGATAGTAGATGAAAACCGGATGAATGATACAAATTTGCACCTCTCTTGAACCATCAAACAAAATATTGAACGCTCATCCTGCGGAACAATATACTGCAAACTGATTTATAATCAAGGCATCTGTTTAATCGGATTTACCTAAAAAGAAGTGAAAATCACGGATACAGAAATAACTGGTTTCGTGCTTGCCGGCGGCAAGAGCAAAAGATTTGGAGGTGACAAATCGCGCGCTGTTTTCTGCGGAAAACTGCTAGTAGCAAGGGCTGCAGAGACTCTCAGAACGCTTTGCAGCAAAGTTTATATTTCTGGATACAGCAATTTGGATGGGTTGGAAGAATTGAGTTTCAAGGATGTTTACCCACTGCCAGATAGAAATGATTTGTTACTGCCCGGAGATAACAAGGCTTCTTTGATAGGCCTGACAAGTGCACTGCTTTTTTGCCAGACGGCATATGCAGCAATTTTAGCCGTTGATCTCCCATTTGTTACCGGGAGGGTTTTCGAAATCCTTTTTGAAGAAATTGGATCATTCTCGGCTTCAATTCCAAAGGATTCAGAGGGAAGAATCCAACCGCTTTCGGCAATCTATGCGGTAAATGATTTTCGCAAAACTTTTCTTGATTCAATTAGAAGCAATCAGTTGGCAATACACCGAATCGTCCACGAGAAAAATGTAAAAAAAGTTAGTTTTGAAAAATTTAGGAAATCCGGCTGCAGCAAGTATACATTTTTCAATATCAATACCAAATCAGACCTTGAACTTGCAGAAAAGCTTTCAAAAGACCAGGCTTAAGAAAGTCTAAATCAGGGAAATTGCCGAAACTCAGTCAGAAATGTGTACAACTGCTGACCCTTTGACAGCATCATTTTTAAGGGCAATCAAGGCTTTAGGAAGATTATCGAATTCGAACACCTCGACAGAGGTTTTGATATTCAAACCAGCAGCCTCCCTTAAAAATTCTTCTGCATCACTTCTGGTGTTGTTTGTTACGGTAATAATCTTTCTTTCGCCGTAAATAAGTGAATAATCAATGGGTGGGATTTTGCTCATGTGAATGCCGCCAAGCACCAATCGGCCACCTTTATCAAGCGCTGAAAGTGCGGCGGGTACGATTTCACCGGCTGGGGCAAAAATAATCGAGGCATCTAGACGGGTGGGCGGCTTGTCAAATGTATCACCAATCCAATCTGCTCCTAATTCTTCGGCAAGCTTAGCATGCTTTTTCCTATCTCTAGTGCAGACGTAAACCCGAGCACCTCTCGCCTTCGCAATCTGAATTGCAAGATGCCCTGCTGCTCCAAATCCATAAATGCCTAAATTCGCTTTGTCCCATTGATCAATTTCGCAAAGCCTGAGTGACCTATATCCGATTATTCCGGCGCAAAGCAGTGGAGCGGCATTAAGTGTTTCAAATCCATCAGGAAGGCAATAAACAAAATCCTTAGGCACTGTAATAAATTCGGCAAAACCTCCATCATGCGTCCAACCATTGAACTGCGGATTCACACATAAATTTTCCTGCTTTTTTCGGCAGAATTTGCACTGGCGGCAAGTTTGCCTAAGCCAGGCAAGCCCTACTTTTTCACCAATAGAAAGACCTTTGACGGCTTTGCCCATTCCTACAATCGTTCCTACAATCTGATGGCCTGGTACGATTGGCTTTTTTTTCAAAACAAGGTCGCCCTCGATTATATGCAGGTCAGTTCGGCAAATTGCTGTAGCGTTTATTTTTACGAGCAGCTCATCGCTAGCCGGCTCTGGTCGATTCAGCTCAGTTTGTTTCAATGGGAAATCTTCTACCGATTTTTGTTCAACTAATTGCCAAACTTTCATTTATTTCCTCAGCTTGCTTAATTTTAGTCTGAAACCAGTCATTCACATAGCACTACAATCCAATGACTAAACAACCTCTTAAAGCCGCTGATGAAATTTCACTTGACTTAAAGTTAAAAACTGCGCTAAAAAATCGCTAATCAAACCAGCAGGTTTTTCATTTAATAAATCTAATAAGTCGAAACGTAATTGCCAGACTCTTGGTATTTGTTACTTATAATCTAACAGCTCCGGTTGATATGGATAAAATATTCAATATCAAGAATTTATGTAGCCGGAACTGAAAAAAACTGACGCTCCCTCTAGTTGTTTATTTTATTGTTTTAACAAAAATTAACACTCCACCCTGCCATTCGCACAACCAAGTTTATCGGAAAAGGAGGTTTAGCCCGTGGAACTTCTTAATTCGATTACGCAAGCGATTCACCGCATTACATTTACTGCATTTCACTGTAAAGGTAATAAATCACCTGATTCTGAATTAATTAAGTCCAAAGCCATTAAAACCTAACAAAAAGTTTTGGCTCTGGGAAAGGTCTTTTACTGGCTGTCGTTTGCGCTGGTTGGGAAGCTTTATAAATGAAAATAACACGGGCCAGGATATTTGCACTTAGTTTGATTTAGCTGAAGCTTTAAAACATACCGATGTAACAAGATATCCATTTAATAAGAGAAAATTCAGAAAAGCATAAGAACAGAGGATAAGAACTTATGTTGAGGCTGAGTTTACAGAGATTGATTGTGGTTTGCGTGGTGATGGCTTTTAGTGCACTGGCAGGTTATGGAGCTACCTACACAGTCACAAAGACTGCAGATACAAATGATGGGAATTGCAGTACTACTGATTGCAGTCTTCGGGAAGCTGTAGCAGCGGCGAACGGAACGAGTGCAGATGACACAGTCAACTTCAACATACCAACAAGCGACACTGGTTGTTCCGGCGGAGTTTGCGTGATTACGCTTGGTAGTCAGCTCACAATCAACTCTGCTTCATCGTCAGGTACATTGGCAATATCAAACGCAGGCGGAGGCCAGAAGATAGAGATTTCAGGTGGCAATGCTGTCAGAGTGTTGGAAGTAGCAAGTGGAGGAAATCTCACCATCAACAGCCTGACTATTAGGAATGGCTCTGCTTCTGGTGGTTTTGGTGGAGGAATTTTGAATAACGGCACGTTGACTGTTTTTAGTTCAACCTTCACTGGCAACTTTGGTACTGACGGGGGTGGGATTGCGAATTTCAACGGTGCTACTGCTTTCGTTGTCAACTCAACCATCAGTGGCAACAGTTCCGGAAATAGTGGAGGGATTTACAATGGGACTGGAGCAACGTTAACTTTGGTTAACTCTACGATTGTTAACAACACTGCGTTAGGCATTTTTGGTGGAGGAGGAATGCGGAACCTCGGGACGGTGAATGCCAGAAACACGATTATTGCCAACAACAGTGGAAATCCCGGCCCTGATTTCAACGGCACTCTCACGTCACAAGGCCACAACATGATAGGAAACACTACTGACACGACAATCACAGGGACGACTACAGGAAACATTCTGAATCAAGACCCGAAGTTAGCACCGCTTGGAGATTACGGAGGTTTGACGAAGACTCATGCGCTCTTGCCGGATTCACCAGCTTTGAATGCAGGAAATAATTCCTTGGCAACTGATCCGATTAGTGGGTTTCCGTTGGCAACAGACCAGAGAGGAGCAGCGAGGATTTCATACGGGACAGTTGACATTGGAGCCTTTGAGCAGAGATATGGAGTGGTTACAAATACGAATGACAGTGGTACGGGTAGCTTGAGAGATGAAGCTACATCACAGTTTGGAGGGTTGATAAGTTTCAACATTCCTACATCGAGCTGCCCAGGAGGAGTTTGCGTCATCACGCTTTCGAGTCAAATAACCATCAATCGAGCAGTAATTCTGACAAACGAAGGTGGAAGCCAGAAGATAGAGATTTCAGGTGGCAATGCTGTCAGAGTCTTTGAAGTATCAAGCGGAGGAAATCTCACCGTCAACAGCCTGACGATTAGGAATGGTTCTGGTAATGGTAGTGGCATTTTGAACAACGGTGGCACAGTAACAGTTATCAATTCGACAATAAGAAATAACTCTAATTCTGGTGTCGGCGGCGGCATCTACAACGATGGTACAGCCACAATCATCAACTCTACCATCAGTAATAACTCTGCTACTGACGGCGGCGGCGGCATCGCCAACAATGGCACGGCCACAATCATCAACTCAACCATCAGCAATAACTCTACTGGTCTTACTTTCGGCGGTGGCGGCATCCTCAACTTTGTAAGCGGCACAGTTAATGCCAGGAATACAATCATTGCCAATAACAGTGCAACAAACACAAACACAGGACCTGATTTCAAAGGCACTCTCACATCACAAGGCTACAATTTGATAGGAAACACTTCAGGCACAAACATCACAGGGACGACTACAGGAAACATTCTGAATCAAGACCCGAAGTTGGCACCGCTGGGAGATTACGGAGGTTTGACGAAGACTCATGCTCTCTTGCCGGATTCACCAGCGTTGAATGCAGGAAATAATTGCGTTCTAACTCAAGGAGGATGCGGTAGTAGTGATCCTCCTATTGCAGTCAATGTAGATCAGAGAGGTAATTTAAGAACAACGAATGCAGGTGGCAATGTTGACATTGGAGCTTATGAGCAGAGATATGGAGTGGTTACAAACACGAATGACAGTGGTGCAGGTAGTTTGAGAGATGAGGCTACATCCCAGTTTGGAGGGTTGATAAGTTTCAACATTCCTGCATCGAGTTGTTCGGGAGGAGTTTGCGTCATCACGCTTTCGAGTCAAATAACCATCAATCGAGTTGTTATTCTGACAAACGAAGGTGGAAGCCAGAAGATAGAGATTTCAGGAAACGATGCCGTCAGAGTCTTTGAAGTATCAAACGGAGCAAATCTCACCGTCAACAGCCTGACAATTAGAAATGGAAAGCCTAGTAGCGGTACTGGTGGTGGCATTTTGAACAGCGGTGGCACAATAACAGTTACCAATTCGACAATAAGAAATAACTCTACTAGTGGTTTTCTCGGAGACGGCGGCGGCATCGACAATAGTGGCACAGCCACAATCACCAACTCTACAATCAGCAATAACTCTGCCGGTGTTTTTTCCGGAGGCGGCATCCGCAACAATGGCACAGCCACAATCATCAACTCAACCATCAGCAATAACTCTGCTGGAGATGGAGGTGGCATCTTCAATGATAGTGGCACGGCCACAATCGTCAACTCAACCATAAGCAATAACTCTGTTGTTGGTAGTGGTTCTGGTGGCGGCATTTACTACAACAGCGGCACAGCCACAATTATCAACTCAACCATCAGTAATAACTCTGCTACTGGCGGTCTCGGTGGCGGCGTCTTCAACTTTGGTGGCACAGTCAATGCTAGAAATACAATCATTGCCAATAACAGTGCAGGCTTAGGACCTGATTTCAACGGCAATCTCACATCGCAAGGAAACAATCTGATCAGGAACACAAGCGGAATCTCTTCAACACTAGATCCTTCTGACATCACAGGAGAGGACCCGCTTCTGGCACCGCTTGGATATTACGGTGGTAAGACTTGGACACGAGCTTTCATGACAACCCCGACAATTTCCTCCGCACTTAACGGTGGCAATAACTGCGTGAGGACTCTCAGTTGTTCATCAAACAATCCTCCATCAGCAATTACTACTGACCAGCGTGGAGCCTCGAGAACATCAGGTGTTGGCAATGTTGACATTGGAGCCTATGAATTAAACGGATTCTATCTAGCAGCTTTACCGAATGGGACTCAGAGTTCAGCTTACAGTTTTCAGATAACTTCAAACAACGAAAGCTGCACGATGAGTATGACAGGGCTGCCTTCGGGTTTATCCCTGCAGCAATCAGGCACTGCCTACAACATCGCAGGAACACCGACACAAACAGGAAACTTCACACCTCAGCTTACCATCACCTGCGGTACAAACCAGGCGACCGTGAACTACTCTATGGCGATTACCACACCGACGGCGGGTGGGGTAACAATCAGCGGGCGGGTTTATGCAACGGGCGGTGGAAGAGGGCTGCACGGTGCGACCGTTGTCCTCACGGACATGAACGGCAATGAGCGGACCACTCTCAGCTCGACCTTTGGCTATTTCCGCTTTGATGATGTAAGGGCTGGCGAAGCCTATATCCTCTCTGTCCGCTCCAGGCGGTATCAGTATCTGCCGCAGTATTTCTTCGTTGGCGAAAACATCAGCGACATAGGCTTTTATCCCGTGGCGAGCAATCCCTGTGCGGCCAGCCCGCCTGCAACCAATCCGGCAACGGTAGCTCCCACACAGGCGCCAGAGCAGCAGCCGCCAGGCCGCCCCGGGCAAAACCTGCTACAAAAGCCCGGCAGGATCGAGACCAAATCCGAGATGAAAACCCTGACAGGAGGCTACAAACAATGGAACTGACAAAAGAACTAAGCAAATGACCGGGCATGACGGGCCGGCACAGCATCTGGCTATACGCAGTCCGCCAGCTTTGTATTGCGATACTGCTGGCATGCGGGCTTGCAGCCGCTTCCCTTGCCCAAACAACGGCTTTCACCTATCAGGGACGGCTCAATGACGGCTCAACACCGGCCAAGAGGCAAAGTGATTCAGAATTCACTCAGGTTGGCTCTCTTTCAGTAAACGGCTTAAGGGCGAACCGGTGTTTTTTTAATTTTTTTTCTCTCTTAATTGGTAATTATTTTTATTCCCAAAAAAGGAGATAAAAATGTCCGGGCTAAATTTTCAGATATTGATTTTGATTTGTGTTATGTTGATTAGCGGTGTAGTCGGAGCCTACGGGGCTACCTACACGG
>DATLYB010000346.1:0-3237 GCA_035575215.1 Chitinophagales bacterium | reverse complement strand
AGAGCGGGAAGATTTCCGCACACGTTTGAAGCATACGTTTGAAAGCCCTGACCAGCCGCTGCCGCCCATTGACCCGAAAGGGTGGGTGACATCCCGCGACTACATGGCGCAGGATTTTTTCCAAACAGTTAAAAAATTTCTGGATGAAAGAATGCAGTCGGTGGAATGGCTCCGGTCATTGGAGAATCCTCCCTGGAAAAACGCCCACAGGCATCCGCGCTTCGGACCGCTTTCTGCCGAAATGTTCCTGGCTTCGTGGCTCGCGCATGATTACTTGCACGTGCGGCAAATCAACCGTCTTCGCTATCACTACCTGTTACATGCAACGCCTGAAGTATCGCTGCGGTACGCGGGAGAATGGTGAATTCCGTTGTCAGGCTCCGGAGCTGTATCACTGTTTTTCGCCATACACCGTGATGCTGTAAACCCATGCTCCGCTTGCACGGTATTCCTGCACCACATCGGGTGAAACAATTTCGGCAACCACCTCGTCAGGCAAATCAATTCTCTTTTCCTTTCTGATTTGAATGTTTCTGAATCCGGCTTCTTCAATCACTTTCAGATATTCGTTTTTTTCCAAAGCCCCGCCCACGCAGCCTGCGTAGAGTTCTGCGGCTTCTTTCACACGCTGCGGCAACTGTCCTTCCGTTACAATGTCGGAGATGCAAAAGTGACCTCCTGCCTTTAAAATCCTGAAGGTTTCGCTGAATGCCTTTCTCTTGTCAGGAACAAGATTCAGCACACAGTTGCTGATGACTACGTCAGCGGCAGCGTTGTCCACCGGAAGATTTTCAATCTCACCCAAACGAAATTCCACGTTATCGTAACCAAGCTTTTGCTTGTTTTTTTCAGCTTTCGCAACCATCTCAGGCGTCATGTCCACTCCAATTACTTTTCCCGAACCGCCAACGAGAGCCCTGGCAACGAAGACGTCATTGCCGGCTCCCGAGCCGAGGTCAACCACCGTGTCGCCTTTCCGGATGCCGGCATGTTCAGTCGGCAAGCCGCAGCCAAGCCCGAGGTCGGCATCGGGAAGATAGCCTTCGAGATTTCCGTATGAATCGGCAACTCCTGCTGTACCGCCCCCGCAGCACGAAGTGCCGCAGCAGGAGGCGACATTTTCAGCCGTTTCTGCAATTACTTCCTTCTGTTTTTTTTCGGAACAGCAAACATCATCGCAGCAGGAAGATGTGCCTTTTGCAAGAGAGCCGTATTTTTCCTTCACCAGGTTTTTGATTTCGTCAGATGTTTTCATGGTTATTGATTTATGCTTTGAAAAATTGCCTTGGTTAATCGTGCAGGAGCGGTTCAGCAGCAATTCATTTTCTGAAAAATTTTATCAAACAATGTTTTCGCGCGGCTGATGGCATCGGCATTCAGGCAGTAACACACTCTCGGCCCGTCAATCTCACCGGCAATCAACCCCGCTTCCTTCAGCGCCTTCAAATGCTGGGAAACGGTGGCCTGCGAAAGGGGAAGCTCGTCCACAATATCTCCGCAGATGCATTCGCTTTTTTTTGCCAGCAGGTTCAATATGGCGATTCGGGCGGGATGCGCCATTGCCCTGGCAATACGCGCAAGCTCTGTCTCCTCTTTCCTGAATGATTCAGTCTTTGCGAAAGCCATGTTTTTTCAATCGTTTATCGCAAATATACGATGATTCAGGGAAAACCGCCAAATATTTATCCCCGGCAAAAAACTGAACTTTTAATTGAGCCTGATAATCCTTTGCAGCGTATTGCCCGCACCGGCATGCAGTTTCAGAAGGAATACGCCCTTTGCGGAATTCAACTCCGATTCGGAGATGACAAATGAATGCTCGCCCGCCCGTTCATTTTGGGTATCGCGAAGCATTTTGATTTTCTTTCCTGACAAGTCGAAAATCTCGAGGGTGACGTCAGAATTTTTTTTCAGAGTGTAGCTCACGGTGGTATTGCCCGAAAAGGGATTGGGATGCACCTTGAACTCTGAGATGATTTCCAATGCCCGCACCGAAGTGGTGTCAGCTATGGAATCAATCTTCATCATCGTGAAATGGTCGCGGATGATGCTGTCTTCGCTCAGGAACCGTGCATCCAGCCTGTTTCCGCTGATGTCAATTATCACCGAACCGCCTTTCTCATCATAGCCGGTGTACATCACGGGATGATTCAGCGGTGCGCCTGAATCCAGGCTGCCTGAACTTCCGCAAACGACATACACCGTTCCGTCACCTCCATTCGGCTGATTGAGGTCTTTCACATACGCCTCGCCCAGCGAGTCAATGCCGCTGGAGCCGTCCACCAGCATGGTGCCCGGGTCAAACGTTGACGAATTCCCGTAATGCCCTTTAATCATGAACGAGCGCTCATACACGTGGCTGTGACCGCATACCACGAGGTCAACATCATACCGGTCGAAAATCGGAACGAAATTCTCGCGCATCGCAATCATGTAGCGCTCAAAGAAAACATCCGAATCATGCGAGCCTTTTGAATAGGGAAGCTGATGAAAGAAAACAATCACCCACGGCTTGGTGTTTGCCTGCAAATCCTGCTCGAGCCACTGCGTCATGGGCGAGCCGCTGAAGTTGCCCAGCGGATTAGCGCCCGTCCAGTCATTCGAAGAGGAGGTAAGAGCGCCCAGCTCCGAATTCAATGAAATGAAATGCACGTTGCTGTAATCAAAGGAATAATACAATTCGTATCCTGAAGCCACTCCCCCCATTTCCCCATACTTCGGAACTTCAATGATGTCATAATAAGGTCCCGTGTGCGTGGTCGGGTCTTTGGAATTCTGCGGAGGCGAAATCACTTCGTAATCATGATTCCCCGGACAAGGCATGAACGGCATGAACTTCATGATGTCTCCATAGTAGGAGTAGTCGAACACCTTGTCCTGGTATTGCTGGTCAGTGCCGTTGTCATAGGCATTGTCGCCCAGCCAAATCCACACATCGGTATGCGTGTTGCGGGTATAATGCAGAAAAGCATCGCGCACCTTTTGCTGGCGCGTGTTGCCCTTCCCGAAATCGCCCGTAGCCCAAATCCTTACAGGCTGGACGGTACCCGGAGCAGGGCTGGTGGTGAATTGATGCAGCGAATCCGGACCGCTCAGCGTTTGCGAAGTGCTCCCCACTGAATAGTAATATTTTGTAAACGGTGATAGCCCCGTAAGCTGCACGCGGTGTTCCGTAGTTTGAATATTGTCGGTAGCCGATTGGGTGAGGCTGCCGGGCTCAGTCCCATAGTTCACCTT
>DATLYB010000345.1:0-8490 GCA_035575215.1 Chitinophagales bacterium | reverse complement strand
CCCGCCAGCTTGCTGATGCCGTATGCCGTCATCGGGTCGGTCACCGTATTTTGCGGTGTGGCTTTTTTGGGGGTGGTAGGTCCGAATATGGCTATTGAACTGGGCCAGAAGATTTTCTGAATCCTGCCTTCTCGCGCAAATTCCAGAACGTTAAGTAAGCTTTCCATATTAAGCCGCCATGCGAAGTGCGGGTTGTCTTCCGCGCGTGCTGATAAAATGGCAGCTAACAGATAAATCTGGCTGATTTGGTATTTGCCGGCAATGATTTTCAGCCGTTCCCTGTCCAGCACGTTCAGGTGTTCATAGATTCCTTCCTGATTTTTCATTGTGCGTTTCTCCACGATGTCCGATGCCACCACCCGGCTTTCTCCGAAAATATTTCGCAGTTCAGTCGTTAACTCGGAACCGATTTGACCCAATGCACCGATAATCAGGATGTTCTCCCTCTTCATAAGCGGCAAAATTCAATATTTTTTATGACGTCACGGAGAAAGTAGGCATGCCCCCGGAAATAGCCGTACCCGCCATTAACATCATGAAGACGCCTATAAAGTTGTGTATAACCGGTGGCAGCTTTTTTTTGTTTTACATTTCACCTCAAGAATGTTCGCCAAATACAATTCGACTTTGCTAACTTGGCAGATTATGAACGTATAGATTTTTCTATATTCTAATGAACGAAGAAATGAAACTGATATTAGCAATCGGGACAGGAAGTTTTATCGGGGGAATTTTACGGTATCTGCTTTCTCAATTCATTCAGACAAAGTTTCTTTCAACCTTTCCTTTCGGGACGCTGGGAGTAAACCTCCTTGGCTGCTTTGCCATCGGACTTGTATTCGGTCTTAGCGACAGAGGAAACTTAACCCAAGACTGGCGGCTATTTCTAGCAACAGGGCTTTGCGGAGGGTTTACAACTTTTTCCGCTTTCTCCAATGAAACATTCGGACTGCTGCGTGACGGACAACATTGGTACGCCATAGCTTACATTGCAGCCAGTGTTGTGCTTGGAATTCTTTCAACATTCATCGGATTGGCAACAATAAAAGTATTCTGACTATGGAAAATAATCCTAACGCGAAACTGCTGCGCATTTTCATAGGAGAATCTGACAAGGTAGGACAGCAACCACTTTATGAAACCATCGTGTTTGAAGCAAAGAAACAGGGACTTTCCGGGGCGACCGTTACAAGAGGAATCATGGGTTTCGGTGCAAACTCAAAAGTTCATACAGCGAAACTATTTGAGATTTCATCGGACCTGCCTTTAGTTGTTGAGATTGTCGACACAGAAGAAAAAATCAGAGAATTCACCCGGACAGTTGAACGCTTATTTGAGGACTCAAAATCTGGCGGGCTGATTACAATTGAAAAAGCGGAAGTGATAAGATATCAAGCCGGAAAATAATAAACAGATTTTTCAGGAACAGCCCACCGCTATTAAAATCGCTCAATTTCTTCCCGACTTTGACAGAAAATCACCTTAGCGGCAGCGAATCCTCATCCCTCCCCATATATTTGCGAAAAAAACAAGCCATGTACACCAAGGTAAAAGACAGACTCCAGCAAGAACTCAACGAAATCAAATCCTCCGGCCTCTACAAGAATGAGCGCATCATCATCACCCCGCAAGGCGCTGAAATTAAAACCACATCCGGCAAAACTGTGATTAACTTCTGCGCGAATAACTATCTCGGCCTGTCATCTCATCCGAAAGTGATTGAAGCTGCAAAAAAAACGATTGACTCGCACGGCTATGGCATGTCTTCCGTCCGCTTCATCTGCGGCACGCAAGACATCCACAAAACGCTGGAAAAAAAGCTTGCTGATTTTCTGGGAATGGAAGATGCGATTCTGTATGCCGCCTGCTTTGATGCGAACGGTGGCGTGTTTGAGCCGCTGTTTGGCGAACAGGATGCCATTATCTCTGACGAACTCAATCACGCCTCCATTATTGACGGCATTCGTCTGTGCAAAGCGCAGCGCTTTCGCTACCGACATAATGACATGAATGACCTGGAAGAAAAGCTGAAAGAGGCGCAGAATGCAAGGAGCAGGGTGATTGTCACCGATGGCGTATTCTCAATGGATGGCACCATCGCTCAGCTCGACAAAATCTGCGATTTGGCTGACAAGTATAATGCCCTCGTGATGTCGGATGAATGTCACGCTACCGGTTTTTTGGGCAAAACCGGCCGCGGGGCACATGAATATCGCGGAGTGATGGGACGCATGGATATTATCACCGGAACGCTCGGCAAAGCATTGGGCGGTGCGCTGGGCGGATTCGTTGCCGCCCGAAAAGAAATCGTGGAGCTTCTGCGTCAGCGTTCACGACCGTATTTATTTTCCAATACACTGGCTCCGCCCATCGTGGGCGCATCTATCGCAGTGCTTGACATGCTCTGCGAAACCTCGATCCTGCGCGACAAGCTGGAATGGAACACCCACTATTTCCGTGAGAAGATGACAGCCGCTGGCTTCGAGATTAAGCCGGGCGTGCATCCGATTGTGCCTATTATGTTGTATGATGCGATGCTCGCCCAAAAATTTGCAGAACGCCTGCTCGAAAAGGGAATTTATGTAATTGGATTTTTCTATCCGGTGGTACCCAAAGGGCAAGCCCGCATCCGGGTGCAGATATCAGCGGTGCACGAAAGGCATCATCTCGACAAGGCAGTGCAGGCGTTCACGGAAGTAAGGGATGAGCTGAAGGTGGCTGCAAAGGTATAAGGCATCATTTCTTTCCCAATCCAACAATCAGCATCAAGGTTGAGAAGCACGCTGCGAAATTCAGGGATGAAATCAGCCTGAAAAGGAAATCATCCAAAATGAAAAAGCTGTAAAGCATTGTGATGAATGTTGCCGCTGTCCACAGGTAGTAAGAGTGAAGGTTCGCGCTGGGTTTTTTGTGGAAATACAAATCTTTTATGGTTGGATAAAAGGCAGCCAGGCTGAATATCCCGACAGTTCCATAGGCATATTTGATGATTTCCAGAAAAAACTCGTGCATGAAAATAAATTTACCTTTTGAAAATATAGTACACTGCCAGCACTAAAAAAACAAACCCGATGAGATGATTCATCCGGAAGGGTTCGTTTTTGAAAACAACCACTGAGAATACCACAAAAACCAATAGCGTAATAACTTCCTGGATGACTTTTAACTCCACCAAGGAAAATGAGCCGCCATTGCCATGAAATCCTATGCGGTTGGCTGGAACCTGAAAACAGTATTCGAAAAAAGCGATTCCCCAGCTTATCAGGATAATTGAAAACAATCCCAGGTTTCCGAACCATCTGAATTCCTTGAATTTCAGATGACCATACCAGGCAAGCGTCATAAACGCATTGGAGAAAACCAGCAGCCCGATGGTGTAAAATGCTTTTGAAGGCATAGAAAATTTTTTTGCGAAATTAATGTCAGTTATCGTAATCTGGGATTACGTTACATTCGTTCAGGAGCTTCAATGCCCAACAAGCCTAAGGCAGACTTTATCACGTTTGCGGTGAAGCGTGACAGCGCCAGCCGGAATCCCTTTGCCTCCGGGCTTTCCGCGTTCAGAATGGAATAATCAGTATAAAACTTATTGAATGTTTTTGCAACCCCGTAAGCATAGTTGGCAATCAGCGATGGCGAATAGGCAGCGCCCGCATCTTTCACCGTGGAAGGATATTGGTGAAGCTGAACCAGCAGTTCTTTTTCTTCTTTATTGGGAGAATAGTTATCGCTGACTGAAAAATCTGCTGTTCCCGCTTTTCTCAAAACCGAGCTGATGCGGGCGAAAGTGTATTGAATAAACGGTCCCGTGTTGCCGTGAAAGTCAATGGACTCATTCGGGTCAAAGAGCATCCTTTTTTTCGGGTCCACTTTCAGGATAAAGAATTTAAGCGCACCCAGACCGATTTTCCGGAACAGCTCCCGGGCTTCGGCTTCATTGAACTCTTCAATCTTCCCCAGCTCGCGCGTATGCTTCTCGGCTGTGGCAAACATTTCATCCAGCAAATCATCGGCATCTACTACCGTTCCTTCGCGCGATTTCATTTTGCCGCTGGGCAGGTCAACCATGCCGTATGAGAGATGATAAATGCCGCTGGCGTATGGCTTGCCAAGCTTTTCAAGCGTAAGCTTCAAGACCTGAAAGTGATAGTCCTGCTCGTTGGCGACTACGTATATGGATTGATCCATTTTGAATTCATCATAGCGCATCTGTGCTGTGCCCAAATCCTGTGTGAGATAAACGGAAGTGCCATCGCTGCGCAGCAGTACTTTTTCATCCAGTCCTTTATCGGAGAGATTCACCCAAACGGAGCCATCCTCTTTTTTGTAGAAAACGCCCTTCTCCAACCCTTCGAGCACCAGATTTTTCCCCAGCACATAAGTTTCCGATTCGTAATAATTTTTATCGAAGGAAACGCCAATGGTTTTGTAAGTCTGTTCAAAACCGGCATACACCCAGCTGTTCATTTTGCTCCACAAGTCAAGCGTTTCGCGGTCGTGCGCTTCCCACTTGCGAAGCATTTCCTGCGCTTCTTTATAAACCGGAGCTTGCCGTTCGGCTTCTTCTTCGCTCATTCCTTTTTTCATCAACTCTTCTTTTTCTTTTTTAAAAATTCTGTCGTATTCCACGTAATAATTTCCAACCAAATGGTCGCCTTTTATTCCTGATGATACGGGAGTTTCATTCATTCCGCTTCTCAGCCAGGCTACCATGGATTTGCAGATGGCAATGCCTCTGTCATTATAGATATTGACACGCGTCACATCATGTCCGTTGAATTGCAGGATATTCGACAGAGAATAACCCAGCAGCATGTTGCGGACGTGACCCAGATGCAGCGGCTTGTTTGTATTGGGACCGCAGTATTCAAGAACAATTTTTTTACCGGATGCAGGCTGTCTTCCAAACTCTGCCCGGGCGGAATTCTCTTTCAGAAACATCAGCCAATATTCATTGGTGACAGTGAGATTGAGGTAGCCTTTAATCACGCTGAAACTATCAACCGGCTTAATATGGGCTTTGAGGTAATTCCCTATTTCATTGGCAATCACGTCAGGGGATTTTCTCACCATCTTCGACAACGGAAACGTCACCACGCTGAAGTCACCGCTGAACTCCGGGGGTGTTACGTTCACTGTGAGCTTGTCTCCTTCAAAAGCTAAATTATAGAGTTCTTTGAGCGCCCCGATTGTTGCATTTCGTATTTCCTGCTCGATGTTCATTTGAGTTGATTAAGATGGAAAAACGGTCGGCAATAATAACTGTTTTACCTCCATGTTTTCATAAGACAGTGCACACTTATCGAGCAGCTTGCGAGAGCATCCTGAACAAAGTTGAGTTATGCTGCGATAAAAATTTCAAATCGCAAATCAGAAAAAAAATTGACTTCTTATCTTTTTCTTATCTCCTTGCTATTCATCCCTCCTGCAATGAAAAAAAATGCCGATTATGGAAAATTCTCTACACACTGCTTCCAAACCAAAACTTCACATTTACCCTTTCAGCGGTGAATGGATATTAATAAATGATTTCGACAAGACGCAAAACCGCAAATCGTTTACGTGCGTCAACGAGGCATTGAACTTTGCACGGGAAATTTTGAAAAGCTTCTGCCTTGACTACGAAATAGTGATTCACTCAAGAAACGACAGTCTTCCTCATTTCAGAATTACGGGATAGCAAAGGATTCCTTCACAACTTTCCGCACAACCAATTACTATTCTATTACTACTTTTTGAAACCTGTAATTTCCCGGACCAATAAACAACAGCGAGAGAAACAGAATACCCGCTTCAATGACATGCGAGGCTGACATGATGTTTTTAAACAGCGTATTATCCGCATCGAAATGAGTTGACGCGGCAACAATCATCATGAACATCAGAAATAAACATGCAGGTCTGAAGAGGATTCCCACCATCAGCAAAAAACCTCCGAAGGTTTCCGTAATGGCGCCCAGAAAGCCCCACACCACAGGCACATATTCCACCCCGAGGTTCTTCATTGCTGCGCCCAAACTCTCCCACCTTTCAGGACCTCCAATCAATTTAGGGTATCCATGCATGATGAACATAACACCAATGCCGATGCGAAGCAGGAGTAATCCAAAATTCTTCTGACCTTCCGAATAATTTGAAAGAATGCTCATACCCAGTTTTTTTTTACAAATTTATATTCCGGCAGCAGAGCAGCCGTAAAGTTTTTCAACAGGGCAGAAATCAGGAATTATTGGCTTCATTTTTGTCTTCAGTGAGGTTCAGCTATTTTTACTGCCAAACAGTAGAATATGAAATCATTTTGTTTTATTCAATTGACCGCTTTCCTTCTGACCCTCAGCGCTGCATCATGCAGTGCGCAGTTCAAACTTCCGAAATCGCTGGAAAACGCCAGGAACGTGATTGCCGGAGAATCCAAGCCCACTGACCAGGAAGTGATTTCGGGATTGAAGGAAGCGCTTTCCATCGGTTCCCAAAATGCAGCCGGACTTGCTTCCAAAGTGGACGGCTATTACAAAAATCCAGCGATATTCATTCCTTTTCCGCCCGAAGCAAAGGCGGTGGAGGAAAAGGTGCGTGCTTTGGGAATGGGCAACATGGCAGATGACTTTGTGATGACACTCAATCGAGCTGCCGAAGAAGCGGCAAAAGAAGCGGCTCCGATTTTTCTTGATGCCGTGAAGCAAATGACTATTCAGGATGGATGGGCTATCCTGAAAGGCGATAACCAGGCAGCAACTACATATCTGAAGAACAAAACCACCGACCCGCTGTATGAAAAGTTTAAACCTGCGGTTTCCGCTGCGATTCAAAAGGTGCAGGTGACTAAATACTGGGAACCTATCATCAACGCTTACAATAGAATCCCTTTTGTGCAAAAAATGAATCCTGACCTGGAAGATTACACTACGCGTAAAGCTATTGACGGCTTGTTTTACCTGGTTGGAAAGGAGGAAGAAAAAATCCGGAAAGACCCGGGAGCAAGAGTCACAGAACTGCTGAAAAAAGTGTTTGGTTACAAAGGGTGAACTGCAGGGGTACGTTTAAGAAAAACTACTTGAAGGAAGCAGGCATCTGCCTAATCCACTCTTCTATCGCCTTCACTCCCTCTTCATGCATTAATTTTCGACCCATCTCCGGCATCATCACGCCCGGATCTAATGATTTCATTCGAAAAACAGTGATAGACTCCTCCGGCTTGCCGGGCACGACATCGTAGAGAAGGCTGCCCGAGCCCCGCCCCGCAGAAACAGGTGACTTGAAAACGCCCAGCCGAGTGGGGTCAGTTTCATGAATATCCAGAAATAATCCGGAGGTGTTGGCGGGTCCCAGAGGACTGTGGCAATGCGCGCAGTTAATGTCAAGATAGGCGCGTGCTCTCGCCTCCACTGTTCCATCATTGGGGTTATCCCATAGCGGCACTTTCGGGCAATCGGAAAGATTCTCCGGCAGACCGGACAGAATACCTGCATTATGCCATTTCGAAAGTTGGTTCATCTTTCCGCCAGCATAAGTAAAAATTTTATTCAATTGCCGGGCTGACGGTCCGATTGGCTGCACCTGAGCACCCTTTACATGGCAGCCTTTGCATTGGTTCACATTGGGAATAGAATAGGTGATTGCCTTCGTGCTGCCATCGCTGTGTACCCATGAAACGTCTTTGTGCCCGCCAGCCACTTCAAGAAAGGCTTCCGTCTGCTCGTCATTCCAGACATAAGGCAATGCCTTCCATCCGGTATCTTCATGAATAAGCAGGCGGGTTTCCATTACTTTTCTTCCTTTCGATTCATCGCGAAAATCATGGGGGTAATAAAAATTTTTAATCAGCACCGTGCCCACCGGGAAGTCAAACACGCTGTGATTATTATAAACTGCTTTCTGCCCGGGGGGAATTTTTACAAAACGCAGCTTCAGCGCATAGTCGGAGAAAAGAGGCGTATTGAGATCATAGGGCATGACGCCTTCAGCGGGAATAAGTTCAGCCATCCTTCCCTTGAAGAAATTGTATTCCGAAAGCTTCTCCAGCCCAAAATCGGAAGCAGAAAAAACCTGCCGGACAGCTTCAGTTTTCTTATTGCCTGGATTGCAGCACAAGCAGATGACCTGGATGAGGCACAAAATCAGGAAAAAGAATGGACTGAAAAATTTCATGATGCAAAAATAACTCGGAATCGGGCTGGTGATTTCCAAGGCGTGCGCGAAATAACCAAACTAACGCGCTGCATCTCCAATTCTCGTCCCCTCAAAATCGAACTCCGGTGAGTTGATGCTCATGTTTTTGAAATTATTAGGCGCATCAGCCATCACAAACTTTGCATTGCCATTGTTGCGTATGCAGATAAGGTACTCTTTTTTGTATTTGCCGTCTGCGCCCACAGCATGCGGGTCAAGAAAACCATCATAGACGATGTCGGGCTGGCTAAACCAAAACCGCAGGAGCAGCAGCTTCCCTATTTCATAAGACAAAGCCGGCAGCAGCCAGAATCTTTTTCT
>DATLYB010000344.1:0-6843 GCA_035575215.1 Chitinophagales bacterium | reverse complement strand
TAACCTCTGCACCCATGACGGATGCGATACAGCGAGCGGCTGCACCTTCCCTTCCATTGATTGTGATGATGGCGACTCCTGCACTACCGATAATTGCCAGCTTGGCATCTGCATCCGCATCCCGAAATACTGCAGCGATGGCAACCCCTGCACGATTGACGTGTGCATTGGAGGCATCTGCGTGTTCACTCCGAAAAACTGCGATGATGGCGACCCGTGCACTACGGATGTCTGCGTCAATGGCGTTTGCCAGAACCGCCCGCTTTTCTGCAGCGATGGCAATCCCTGCACCATTGATTTCTGCATTGGCGGTGTGTGCCAGCACCAGTTGGTGAACTGTTCAGACAGTGACGCCTGCACCAACGACATCTGCGTGAACGGCACGTGCCTGCACCCGCAGGTCTATTGCGGTGACAACAATCCCTGCACATCTGACTTCTGCCAGAACGGAAGCTGCCAGAACCAGCCGCTTGATTGTTCGGACGGTGACCAATGCACTAATGACATCTGCGTGAACGGCATCTGTCAGAACCCGCCCGTGAACTGCAGCGATGGCAACCTCTGCACCAATGACCTCTGCACCAATGGCGTGTGCGACCATGTTCCCGTTGACTGTGAAGAGGGAGATTTGTGCACCGCTGACATCTGCGTCAATGGCACGTGCGAACATCTTCCGTTATCGTGCACGGATGGCAACCCCTGCACCAATGATTTCTGTGTTGGCGGAATTTGCTTCAACACCCAGATTGATTGTGACGATGGCGACCCATGTACGAATGATTTCTGCCAAAACGGAAACTGCCTGCATCCGCAAATCAACTGTTCAGACGGTGACGCCTGTACGATTGACCAATGTGTGAACGGGAACTGTCTGAACACACCGGTGGATTGCGATGACGGAAACCCCTGTACCAACGATGCCTGCCAGGGCGGTCAGTGCTTCCACTTTCCGTTCATTTGCAGCGATGGCGACCTGTGCACGATTGACGTTTGCGTTGGCGGAGTTTGTCAATTCAATCCAATAGATTGCAGCGACCTTGACCTATGCACCGATGATGCCTGCAACGTCAATAACGGGTTATGTGTGCACAGGCAGATTAATTGTAATGATTTAGACATCTGCACGGATGATGTCTGTTCGGCAGGATTATGCTTCAACACTCCTGTAGTGTGTGATGACTTTGACCCGTGCACCACAGACCAATGCGGACCTAACGGCTGTTTCTACACCCCCATTGATTGTAATGACTTTGATATTTGCACCAATGACGCCTGCGTGAATGGGTTCTGTCAAAACACTCCTGTAGTGTGTGATGACCTTGACCCGTGCACCACAGACCAATGCGGACCTAACGGCTGTTTCTACACCCCCATTGATTGCAATGACTTTGATATTTGCACCAATGACGCCTGCGTGGGAGGTTTCTGCGCCCACATTCCGGTAGATTGCGATGATAATGACCTTTGCACTATTGACGGGTGCGGACTGAACGGATGCTTTAACACTGCTCTCGATTGCAGCGACAATGACAATTGCACGTTTGACATCTGCCTCAACGGCATCTGCTCGAATCCCGTTGACCCGAATTGCTGCGCTCCGGTCACCATTGAGGAAGAGCGGCTTCCCGAATGGTGCCAGGGAGCGACCGTCAGCCTGAAAGCTGTTTCAGCGGGTGCGCTCTCTTACCTGTGGTCAACGGGCGAAACCACCATGAGTATTATCGCCAGTGCCGGAGGCACGTATTCGGTCACCGTCACTCACACCAATGGCTGCCAGTCAAGCGCTTCTTACACTGCCACGCAACTCTCTGATTTGCTGTCGGCTTATGTGATTCTTTCCAAAAAAGAAATCAGGATGAACCGAAACACCGTGTTCAGCGGAGGCTTGGGCGCCAGCGGACTACATGGAAAAATCGGCTTGCACATCGTAACCACGGTGACTGCGCCCGGCACGTTTGCGAAAGCCGATATGATTGACGTGGATGGCGGAAGCGTAGTGTCCACGCAAATCCACTCACCGGCTATTATTCCGCTGCCCCCGTTTGAGTTCAACACGCATTGCAATGAAGGACAGAGCTTGCAGATTCCGAGCAACTCCAATGTGACGCTGACGGGGTCATTATACAACGGCATCACCATCGGTGGAAACAGCACGGTCGTTTTCACACAGGATAATATTGACGTGGAAAATATTTATGCGAAGGATAACGTGACAATTCAATTCACCTCGCGCTGTGTGAAACTCAGGATTTGCAAGAAGATGCAGTTGGGAAAAAACAACAGCTTCAATCCCAGCGACAATGAAGTAATCGTGTTTGTCGAAAAAGACGTCACCATTGGCGGAGGCTCTGCGGTGAATGCAGATATTTATATGCTGGGTGGAAAGATGACCGTAAAGAAAGCTCCGCAAAACGACCCCAACATCCTGAAAGGGTTGTTTATTGTAAACTTCCTCGAAGCAGGCGATTACACGCAGTGGTACCAGAACACGGTGTGTGAGGTCAATTGCCAGCCGGCTCCGGTGGAATGTCTGCCCAATGAAAGACGCGTGGTTTCCTTCACTTTGGTGGATGCGGATACTGACACCGATATCGGACCGCTGAATGACGGTGACGTGATAAATCTGTCGGTGACCGGACCGATTAGCGTGCGGGCAAACGTATGTCACGAATTGAATATCGAGAGCGTGAAGTTCCAGCTGAATGGTGTTGACTACAAGAAGGAGAACATCCCGTTCTACACGATTGCCGGGGACAACAACGGCAACTACAATCCCTGGAACATCGGACCAGGCGTTTATACGATTACTGCAATCCCTTACAGTGCAGATAATGCAACCGGGCTGGCCGGAATTCCGCTCTCGATTACCATCACAATAATCGGAAGCGCGCCCAAGCTCGATGCAGATGAGTTGAATGCGAATGAAGCAGAGAAGGAAGAAGTGACGCTGAACGCTTACCCGAATCCGTTCTCCGACAGGCTGAACATCGATTTCACTCTTCCTGAAGATTCAAGAGCCAGCCTTGAAGTGTTCAATGCCGCAGGTCAGCGGCTGGCGGTGTTGTTTGAAGGACACGCCAGGTCCTCGGTGCTGAACAAGACAGAATTCAAGCCCGCAGCGGCTCCCGATGGCATCATCATCTACCGTCTCAGGACAGAGCAGGGGAGCTATATTGGAAAAGCCGTACTGGTGAGGTAGCCTTCATGTCGAGTAATTTCACAATTACCGCATGTATGAACGGATATACCTGACGAAGTCATTTTTCTGCGATGGCTCAAACCATTTGATTTCCTTGTCCTTTCTGAACCATGTGAACTGCCGCTTGGCATAATGGCGGGTGTTTTGCTTGATGAGATTCACCGCAGTTTTCAAATCCGTGTTGCCATCGAAATAATCAAACAATTCCCTGTAGCCTACCGTTTGAAGCGCGTGGATGCCCTTGTAAGGGATTAACTGCCTGACTTCCTCCAGCAAGCCTCTTTTCATCATTTCATCCACGCGGTGATTTATCCTTTCATACAATTCGTTCCGCTCCATGGTCAGCCCGATTTTGATGACCTGAAAATCACGTTCGTGCCTTCTTGATTTGTGAAATGACGAAAAAGGTTTGCCTGAAATGCGGCACACTTCCAGCGCACGCAAAACTCTTCTTGGATTTCTGATGTCGGCTGACTGGTAATAATCCGGGTCGGCTTTTTTCAATTCCCGCTGGAGATAAGCCAATCCTTTCTCATTCAGTTCTTTTTCCAACTGCACCCTGACTTTTTCATCTTTGGGCGGAACCGCATCCAGCCCTTCGCACACTGCATTCACATACAACCCGGAGCCTCCAACAAGCACAGCCACGTCATGCTTGCTGAATAGCTGCTGAAGACATTTTAGGGCATCCTGTCCGAACTGCCCGGCAGCATATTCGTCTTTCAGCGAACGGCAGGCGATGAAATGGTGCTTCACTTCCTGCAATTGTTTTTCAGAGGGGCGGGCAACCCCGATATTCAGCTCTTTATAAAACTGCCGTGAATCGGCTGAGATGATTTCGGTGTGAAATAATCTGGCGAGGGCAATGGCAGTCTCTGTTTTGCCGACAGCGGTGGGACCGACAATCGCGATGAGTTTTTTTTTCATTCCTTCAGCACTTTGAAGTTTTCTTTGAAGTTAAAACCACTTCAAATTCAAACTTCAAACTAAGTTCCTTCGGGATGCAAATCGCTGTCGGAAGCGTCATACACTTCGCCCGTCTGCGAGCCGAAATCGTCTGAGAAAATGTTGTCGGTGAATTTTTTCCCGGTGACGGCAGGCAGCGTGCCTTCCGATTTTACCACGCGGGGAAATTTCTTCGGGTCAGCTTTCGATTCCCGCTCCTCGGCAACCATCAGAAAGGTGAACTGCGGAACATCTTCGCTGAAATAAATGAACCGTTTGTTTTCCTTGAAAACTTTTTCGATGGACGTCTTTAAGCCATTGATGGGCTTTTCGAACTTGCTGTCTTTTCCCAGCGTGATTTCATTCAGCTTCTGCCACTTATTGTTGCTTGTAAAAAATGCCGCTCCTCTTGTCGCTTTGATATGGAATGCCCCGATGATGGCGTCACTCAGCTCTTTAAAAGTTTGGGAAGGCTTCATCTCAATCTCGCGTGAAACGTTTTCAAGCTCATCCACCTGTATTTCAAACCGGATTACTTTCATTTGTTCATAGTTTCGGCACAAAATAAAAATTAAATCGGAAAGTGAGGCTATTTATCCGATAGCCCGGAGTTGCCGGATGTATTTTTCTGCTCCTCCGCCACGGCTAATTCAAGCCCCAATTCCTTTCCTTTCTTCACCATAAACTGAAATGCTTCCTCGTAGTTGTTGCCAATTACTCCATCAAGTATTGCCTCTTTGATGGCATCTTTGATGATGCCTACAGGCTTCGAAGGTTTTAGGTTGAAATAACGCATGATTTCCTCTCCAGAAATGGGCGGCTGCCAGTTGCGAATCCGGTCTTTCTCTTCGATGTCTTTCAGCTTCTGGCGCACGATTTCGAAATTCGCGAGGTAGCGCTTCATCTTTTCAGGGTTCTTGGTAGTGATATCGGCATTGCACAGCTTGAGCAGGTCGTCAATGTCATCGCCCGCATCGAACAGCAGCCTGCGAATGGCTGAATCGGTGATGTCATCCTTGTTGAGACCGATGGGACGCAGATGCAGCCGCACCATTTTTTCCACATACTTCATCCTGTCATTAAGCGGCAGGCGCAGTCTGCGAAAGATGGATGAAACCATTTTGGCGCCCACCACCTCATGCCCGTGAAACGTCCACCCGTGATTTTTGTCGAATCGTTTTGTTTTCGGCTTGCCGATGTCATGCAGAATGGCAGCCCAGCGCAGCCACAGGTTATCGCTGCTTTGGCACAGGTTGTCAAGTACCTGCAGGGTGTGATAAAAATTGTCTTTGTGTCCGCGACCTTCGATATGTTCAGCACCTTGCAAAGCAACCATCTCGGGAAAAATCAGCTTCAGCAAGCCGGTTTCGAACAGGAGCCTGAACCCGGTGGAGGGCTTGTCAGTCATGATGATTTTATTCAGTTCATCGGTGATGCGCTCCATCGAGACGATTTCAATGCGGTGGGCATTGCGCTGGATGGCGTGGAGCGTGGAAGATTCAATGCGGAAATTCAGCTGGTTGGCGAAGCGAATAGCGCGCATCATCCGCAGCGGGTCGTCACTGAAGGTGATATCGGGGTCAAGCGGGGTCTTGATGATTTTTTTTTCAAGATGTTCCAAGCCACCGAATGGGTCGAGCAGCTCTCCGAAATTTTCCTTGCGAAGGCTGAAGGCAAGGGTGTTGATGGTGAAGTCCCTGCGGTTTTGGTCGTCTTGCAGCGTTCCGCCTTCCACTACCGGCTTGCGGGAATGACGGCTGTAAGATTCCTTGCGCGCCCCGACAAATTCAACCTCCAATTCGTCCAGCTTGAACATCGCGGTTCCGAAATTTTTGAATACAGCAACCCCCGGCACTGGAGAAAATTTCTTCGCCACCTTCCTGGCAAACTCGATTCCGCTGCCGATGCAAACGATGTCTATATCCTGCGTGGGACGCCTCAGCAGGATATCTCTCACGTAGCCGCCCACCGCATAGCTGTCAATGCCCGTTTCTTCTGAAACTTCGCTGATGGCTTCCAGCACCACGCGCTCTTTTGGGGGAATTTTATCAATGATTTGCCCGGTCAATGAAAAATAATTGTGCACAAATTTAGAGATAATGAGGGCTAAGTGATTTCGGGTATTTTCAAAAATCGCGAATCCTCTTACCTTAGCCCTGACAAAAGCCTCTTCACTATGAAAAAAGTCTTCCAACTTCTGCTGGCATTTATTGTGCTTATCGTACTCATTGTGGGTGCAGGTGCCGCCTGGATTAACTTCTCCGGCATCCCGAAATATGAAACGGTAAAATTTGATTATCAGGTGGCGGTTACTCCCGAAAAAGTGGAGCGGGGCAGAAAGCTCGCCTCGATGCTCTGCGTGTTTTGCCACACCAATCACAGCACCGGACTGCTCACCGGGCAGCGGATGCCGGATGCTCCCCGGGAATTCGGAAAAATCTATTCGCAAAACATCACGCAGGATAAAACGCATGGAATCGGAAATTGGACGGATGCCGAACTGCTTTATCTGCTGCGCACCGGCATCAAAAGAGACGGTCAGTACTCGCCCCCCTATATGCCAAAGCTTGCCCACATGGCGGATGAGGATATTGAGTCCGTCATTGCGTTCCTGCGGTCGGATGACAGGCTGGTTGCGCCTGCTGGCGTGCCCGATACGGCATGTCAGCCTTCCTTCCTTACCAAATTTTTGTGCCGGG
>DATLYB010000343.1:0-13386 GCA_035575215.1 Chitinophagales bacterium | reverse complement strand
TATCATCAGCAAGGGAAAATTAGTGGCTGATGCTCCGTTCGCTCATTTGCAGCAGAGAGTAAAAGAGCAGAGTGTTATCAGGGTTGAATTTAAGGAATCGGTACATGCAGACAGTCTGAGTAAAATCAAAGGCGTGACAAGCGTGCAACAACAGCCTCACCCCCGCTTCCTTTCCAAGGGAGAAGGAAGCCACTGGCTTCTTTATTCAGAAAGCGGGATAGACCTGCGAGAAGAAATTTCGCATTATGCCAAAGAAAATAATCTGACGCTGCTCACTTTACAGGTTGAAGAAACGAGTTTAGAGGAGGTTTTTAAATCCCTTACGACAAACAACAACCAACCAACCACAAACGATTAAGGACTTTGCTCGCAGTTTACCTCAAAGAACTCAACTCCTTTTTCAGCTCGCTGGTTGCCTATTTGGCGCTGGGAGTTTTCCTGCTGGTGATAGGCTTGTTCGTCTGGGTTTTTCCCGATACCAGCGTTTTGGAGTACGGCTTCGCTTCGCTGGACGGATTGTTTGTCACCGCTCCATGGGTATTCATGTTTTTGATTCCCGCCATTACGATGCGCTCATTTTCCGAAGAGCTGAGCAGTGGCACTTTTGAATTGCTTGCCACGCGCCCGCTGAAAGATTCGGATGTGATTATAGGCAAATATCTTGCGGCTGTCACCCTCGTTTTATTTTCGCTGTTGCCGACTGTCATCTACTACGTTTCCATTTACCGGCTTGGTTCGCCAGCGGGAAACATTGACAGCGGGGCGACATGGGGTTCCTACATCGGGCTGCTGCTGCTGGGCACGGCTTTCGCTGCCATCGGCATTTTTGCCTCATCCATCACCCGCAGCCAGATTGTGGCTTTTCTCCTGGCGGTGTTTCTCTGCTTCTTCTTTTACATCGCATTTGATTACCTCAGCCGGCTTACTGTTTTTTACGCGAAAGCGGATGACCTCATCGAGCAGTTGGGCATCAGCGCGCACTATGCTTCCATCAGCCGCGGTGTGCTCGACACGCGTGATGTGGTTTATTTTCTTTCAGTCAATGCGGTTTTTCTGCTCCTCACGCATCTGGTGCTGCAAAGCCGCAAGTGGTAATGAAAAAACACTCGGTGAAATACCAGGCTATCTACCGGTTTGCTGCGGCAGTGGTATTCATTGTCTTGTTCAACATCACGGCTCAGCAATACTACAAGCGCCTTGACCTCACGAAAGAAAGACGCTATACACTCTCCAACGCCACAAAGGAGTTGCTGAGAAACCTTGATGATGTAGTGTATGTGCGGATATACCTGGAAGGCGAATTTCCCGCAGGTTTCAAGCGGCTGCGCAATTCAGCCCGGGATCTGCTGGATGAATTCAAATACTATTCGCGCAGAAACATTGAGTATGTCTTTATCAATCCCAATGCAGGCAGTGTGGAGGACCGCAAAGCAGTTTACAAGGAGCTTACGGAAAAAGGCTTGCAGCCCACCAACCTGCGTGTGAAAGGTGATGAGGAGCTGTCGCAGAGAATAATTTTTCCCGGTGCGCTATTCATTTATCGTGGACAAGAACTGCCGGTGCTGCTATTGGAAAATCAAATAGGCTTGGGACCGCAGGAAGTGCTGAACAATTCCGCGGAGTTGCTCGAATACAAGTTCGCCAATGCCATAAAAAAATTAACGCAGCGAACCAAGCCTCTTATACTTTTCTCGCGCGGGCAGGGCGAACTTCAGGACAGGAAGATTCAGGATATCGTGGAAACGCTGCAAGAACTTCAGTACCGTGTGGATACTGTCAATCTCACTACGGAACTTATTCCCCGCCAGGCGAATGTACTGATAGTTGCAAAGCCAACACGGAAGTTCCGCGAGCAGGAAAAATTCAAGCTCGACCAGTTCATCATGAATGGCGGCAGCGTGCTGTGGCTTCTTGATGTGATGAATGCGGAGATGGACAGCCTGCGCGGAAAGTCCGTTTACCTTTCACTGCCGCGCGACCTCAATCTGGACGACCAGCTTTTCAAATATGGCGTCAGGCTCAACACCGACCTGGTGCAAGACCTTCAATGCAACCGGATTCCCCTGGTGGTGGGCATGCTGGGCGACCAGCCGCAGACGGAATTATTTCCGTGGTATTATTTTCCGCTTATCACACCCGGCACTGAACATGCCCTCGTCAGAAATCTCGATGCCATCGCGCTGCAATTTGCCGGAACGATTGACACGGTGGGCAAAAGAGATTCGCAGCATATCATCCACAAGATTCCATTGCTTCGCTCATCTCCCCATAGCAAAGCCCTTCTTTCACCCGTGCGGCTGCATTTCTCCATGCTGCAGGAGCCTCCGGACGTCTCGGCCTTTAATCAAAAAAATCTGCTGCTTGGCGTTTTGCTCGAGGGAAAATTCGAGTCAGTATTCAAAAACCGCGTGGCGGAAACCTTCATGCAAGCGCTCGATTCCATTAATCAGCCGTTCCGTGATGAAAGTATTTTTTCAAAAATGATTGTAGTGGCTGACGGGGATGTGATTCGCAATGACACCAGCAGCACAGGAGCTATTTATCCGCTGGGCTATTGGAGATTTACTGACCAGACTTTTGCCAACAAAGACTTCATTCTCAACTGCATTGAGTATCTGGCTGACGACACACGCCTGATTGAAACGCGCAACAAAGAAATAAGACTGCGGCTGCTGAATAATCAAAAAGTGAAGAAAGAGAAAACAAAATGGCAGTTGGTGAATACGGGTGTGCCGCTGCTGTTGGTGATTCTGTTTGGATTGTTTTACAATTGGCTGAGAAAAAAGCGGTATGCCAAATAAGTATAACTAAGCCTGTCTTACCTGCCTTCTGTGATAGTGTCTTAGCCCCCCTGCATGACGAATTAACAACTTGGCAGAGTACTTGGTATCAGAGTACTTAGTATCTTAGAGGCTGATATTGTTTAACCAAAAAACTTGCAACTATGGCTTTCACACTTCCTAAACTCAGCTATGCTTATGATGCGCTGGAACCTCATATTGATGCGCGGACAATGGAAATCCATCACACCAAGCATCACCAGGCTTACACCGACAATCTGAATGCGGCATTGGAAGGAACCGGTTTCGAGAACAAATCCATCGAAGAGATTCTTGCCAATGTCGGCAAAATCAACAAGCCGGCAGTGCGCAATAACGGAGGCGGCTACTGGAATCATACGCTTTTCTGGCAAATCATGTCACCGAAAGGCGGGGGCAATCCTACGGGCGAATTGGCGGATGCCATCAACAAAAAGTTCGGAGCATTCGACAGCTTCAAGGGCGAATTTTCCACGGCAGCAAAAACCTTGTTCGGCTCAGGATGGGCATGGCTCGGTGTAAGCAATGGGGAACTGCTGATTGCCACATCGCCCAACCAGGACAATGCGCTGATGGATATTTCCCCTGCCAGGTACACTCCCATCCTGGGACTTGACGTGTGGGAACATGCCTATTACCTCAAATATCAGAACAGGCGCCCCGACTACATCGCAGCATGGTGGAATGTAGTTGATTGGGAAGAAGTAGGGAGAAGATACAAGGCTGCGAAATAATTCTATTTGATTGGATGAGAGCTTGTTTCTCATTACCTCCGCATCATTAAACAACTTTCTTCTTTCTGACGCATTTTTTTTCGGGCGGAGACGGTGGTATCATCATATCCAAGCAGGTGAAGCACCCCATGAATCATCACCCGGTGCAGTTCATTCTCATTTGCCTGCAAGGAGGCGGATTTTTTACGCTTCGCAAATTTTGCGCTGTTTTCCAGCACCCGGTCAATGCTGATATAAACATCGCCCGAAACGGTGCGCTCGTCATTTGAAAAGTCGAAGCTGAGGACGTCCGTGTAATAATCGTGCTTTAGATATTTCCGGTTCAGAGAAAGGAGGTAATCGTCAGAGCAGAAAATGAAATTGAGGCTGCCGGGCTTTTTCTTTTCCGATTGAATCACGCGCTGAATCCAGCGTTTCACCCGCGCGGCATTTTTCAGGCGGAAGGATACATCTTCCGTGTGAAAGTATATCATTCGGAATAATTTCCCCGGCTATTGCAACTGGATGTTGAATCGCATTTCAACGGTGGCGCCTCCGTTGGTATATTTCAAATAATCGGAAAGCTGACGCATGAGATAAACGCCCCTGCCGGTCGCTTTTTCGATGTTTTCAGGAGCGGTAGGGTCGGGAAGGTTTTCATAATCGAATCCATCCCCTTCATCGGCTGCGATGAACGAAATCACATTGTCTTTTTTTGTGCAGGTGACCGTTACTTTCTTCGCAGGGCTGAATTTGTTTCCATGTATGATGCAATTGTTTACAGCTTCGGTAAGGCACACCAGAATGTTGGCATACAGCTCATCGGGAATTTGCACCTCATCACGAATCTGCTCCACAAAGGGTTCGATTTCGGAAACGCTTTCAGGATTGGAATCTAATTCAAGGCGGTAATCTTTCTCAACGAGGCTCATGACGGTAAAGTTAGCGAAATGAACGGGATTGAAAAATTGAAAGGCGTGGGGGATTGTAGTGTCTTCCTTTTTATTTTTACCCGTGATGCTGAAATTATTATCGCTGATACTGCTTTTTATTTCATCTTATCATTTCATTTCAGCCCAGCGCCCTAACATCGTTATCATCATGGCAGATGACCTGGATGATTTTGTCACACCGCTGTTTTTCAGCGAGGTGCTTCCCGTTGTTGATTCCATCAAGCGAAACGGAATTTCTTTCAAAAATTCATTTGTAGCGACTCCGGTCTGTTGTCCCAGCAGGGCAGGATTGCTTTCCGGAAAATATGGTCACAAGACCAACGTACTCAACAACGGGAGCGAGCATGGCGGCTGGCTTCAGTTTCAAGATGATGAACGGAATGCATTACCGGCTTACCTGGCAGAAGCAGGATACACCACCGCCATGATTGGAAAGTATCTGAACGGATATGAAGTGAGAAAGCAGAAATTACCGCCCATTCCTTATGGATGGACTGACGGAGCGGTTTTTGTCTGGAAAAAATCTGACCCTTATATCGGCTATAATTTTGATTTGATGGAATGGAAAAACGGACAAGCCGAAAATGATTCGTTCTGGAAAGCTGCCAGTGTGTTGAAGCATTATGGCAACAAACCTGAAGATTATTCCACCGATGTACTGGCAAGATATGCGGTTGATTTTATCGTGAAAGCTGCGGCAGATGAATCAAAGCCTTTTTTTCTTTATCTGACCCCCACGGCACCACATTTCCCGCTATATGCCCCGCAAAGACATTACGGGCGCACCGTTGAAAAATGGAGCAACCATCCCGTGCCGTCTCAGCCGAACACGTTCTATGATAATGGAGCTTTGGCAACAGGAAACGATTCAAAAATCCCGCTTGACAAACCCTGGTGGATACGGCAGACCTGGAAAAAAAGAATCAGGCAAAGCGGAAAGGGAGGACAAATCTTTAACCGTTTTTGGCGAACAAAGGTACCGCAGCATATCCGGGCTTACAAGGATGCCGATTGGTTTAACCGCATGGGCTCGCTTTATGCTCTGAATGACTTGATTTCCGATGTCATCAGCATCCTGAAGGAAAAAGACGAGTGGAATAATACGCTGCTGATTTTTACTTCAGACAACGGCTATCAATTCGGGAATCATGGGCTGTATCAAAAGTCAACGCCCTATGAAGAAGCGATTCGTGTGCCGCTGGTCATCACCGGAGGCGCAGAATTGAATCTGCGGAACAAGACTGAATTCAGCCAATGGGTACTGAATCTCGATTTAATGCCGACCATTTTGGATTTAGCAGGAATTCATCAGCCCGACAGCCTTGACGGAAAATCGCTCACCGCATTTATCCTGGATGACAAGGAAATTCCCGAATGGCGCGACAGGTTTCTGATTGAATATGATGGTCCGGGCATGGCAGGATTCATGTCACATCGGGAACGGCTAATGATAAAGCTTTTGCCCTCTTATTTTTCAGACCTTCCTTCCTACCGTTCCATAAGGATGGTCATCCCGATGGAAAATGACCAATTCAAGACTTTCAAATACATCGAATGGATGAGGTATCCGAGATTGAATCCGATAAAATACCGTTTTGAACAAAATGACCGGAATCTTATGAGGCGTATCAGCAATGAAAATCCGCGTACCCTAAGACGGATTGAGCGGACTACCCTTGTAGAAAGCGAGCTTTACAACATATCGGATGACCCGTATGAGATGGATAACCTGCTTTATTATCAGCCTCAGAAATATGAAACCCTGGCAGGCGAGTTGAGGAAAGCAATGAAAGAATTGCTGGTGAGGTAAATGAACAATATCACTCCTGTCCGTTTATTACTGGCGCATCAATCAAGGTTCGCTATTTGATATTTCGTTTAGATGCGTCTGAAACAACTCGCAGACGGGCTATTTTCTCAAATAGTGCCTGACAAAACTTCCGCACTCGTAATTCCCTGTACGCTTTGACGCACTGGTCAAATTCAACATTTTGATACCATTGAGAAATTTGCCGGAAATTACACTGCCTTGATTCATGTGAAATTTTGGGAGCCGCTACTTTTCAGCGCAATAATTATCTTTATTTCGTGGGTTTTTTTCTTGACCGCCCCATTGAATACCTGAAGGGAGTGGGTCCCCTGCGGGGCGACCTGCTGAAAAAAGAACTGCACATATTCCGCGTTGAAGACCTGCTGGGACATTACCCGTTCCGCTATATTGACCGCACGAAAATCTTTCCCATCCGGGCTATCAGCGAAGATTCGCAATATGTTCAAATCAAGGGCAGGCTCATATATTTCGATGAAGTAGGGAACAAATTCAACAAGCGGCTCATCGCCCACCTGCGTGACGACACCGGGCAAATCGAGCTGGTGTGGTTCAAGGGAATAAAATGGATATCCAAACGGCTGGTGACGGGCGCTGAGTATCTCGTGTTCGGCAAGCCCTCGGTGTTTAACGGCAGGCTGAACATCGTTCATCCCGAAGAGATGGAATTGATTTCACAACAGTCGCTTGAGAAAGCCCCAGGCTTGCAGCCGGTTTATCCCAGCACGGAAAAGCTGAAAGCAAAAGGACTTGACAGCAAGGGCATTCTGAGGCTGGTGCGCACCGTGCTGGATGAACTGGAGGAAAAAGATTTGCCGGAAATCCTGCCTGAGAGCATCCTCCGCAAATACCGGTTTATTCCGCGCCATGAGGCGGTGCGGTTCATCCACCAGCCGCCAGATGAAAAGGGGCAGCAGCAAGCCGTCAGGCGCCTGAAGTTTGAAGAACTGTTCATCTCGCAGGTAAGAATCCTGCAGGTGAAAGCAGGGCGCAGGGAGCATGCACAGGGATTTATTTTCACCAACATCAACAAGGCGTTCGATAGGTTCTATCATCATCACCTGAAATTTCAACTCACCGGAGCGCAGAAAAAAGTGCTGAAGGAAATCAGGCAGGATGTGTTGTCAGGCAAGCAGATGAACCGCCTGCTGCAGGGCGATGTGGGCAGCGGCAAAACCATTGTGGCGCTGATGACGATGCTGATGGCGATTGACAACGGCTACCAGGCGTGCCTGATGGCTCCAACAGAAATCCTTGCCCAGCAGCATTTCCGCAACATAAAACATCTGCTGGGCGATTTGGAGGTGAAGACGGAGTTGCTCACCAGCGCGGTGAAAGGAAAAATACGAAGGCAGGTGCTTGAAGAGCTTTCAGCGGGAACCATCCATATTGTGGCGGGCACGCACGCCTTGATTGAAAATGAAGTTCAATTCAACAACCTCGGCTTGGTGGTGATTGATGAGCAGCACCGCTTCGGGGTGGCGCAGCGGGCTGCGTTATGGGAGAAGAGCGAGCATCCGCCCCACGTGCTGGTGATGACCGCCACGCCCATTCCGCGCACGCTGGCGATGACGATTTATGGCGACCTGGATGTCTCGGTGATTGATGAGATGCCGCCCGGCAGAAAGCCGGTGGTGACGCGGCATCTCTTTGAATCGAAGCGGCTGGCGATGTTTGGTTTCCTCAAAGAGCAAATTGCAAAAGGCAGGCAGGTGTATGTCGTTTATCCGCTGATTGAAGAATCGGAAAAGCTTGATTTGAAAAACCTGATGGAAGGGTATGAAAGCATCGTGCGCACATTTCCTCCGCCACAGTATCGCGTGAGCGTGCTGCACGGGCAGATGAAAGCAGAAGATAAAGAGTATGAGATGCAGCGCTTCATCAAAGGCGAAACGCATATCATGGTTTCAACCACCGTGATTGAAGTGGGTGTTGATGTGCCAAATGCCACCGTGATGGTGATTGAAAATGCCGAGCGCTTCGGGTTGTCGCAACTGCATCAGTTGCGAGGGCGCGTAGGGCGTGGCGCTGACCAATCGTACTGTATCCTGATGTCCGACTATAAGCAGTCGCAGGAAGCGAAGACCCGGCTGGAAACGATGGTGAAAACCAATGACGGCTTTCAAATCGCAGAGGTAGATTTGCACATGCGCGGTCCGGGTGACATCGAGGGCACGCGCCAAAGCGGCATCATGAATTTCAAAGTGGCTGATATCGTAGGGGATTCAGTAATTCTGAAAGAAGCGCGCCACACAGCCCAGGAACTCCTTAATGACGACCCGCATCTGGAGAAGCCGGAAAACTATCCGCTGAGGGCATTTTTATCAGACCATCAGCCGCATAAAAAACAGTGGAGCAAGATTTCCTGAAACTCTAAACTTATCTACTGTTGACCATGCACCTTACATATTCTTTGGAAACAAACCGCCTTGCGTGCTTTTTTTCTTCCCGCTATGCTTCTGCTCGCCCGTGTTATTATCGTAGGTAGGGCAGGTGTAATGACTGCACGCTGCCAAGAACAGCCACAACATTGTTGAGATAATGGCAATCTTCTTCTTCATTGACTAAGTAACAAAGCTAACGAAATTGCGGATGGAAAGTTTCATTAATCAGAATGAACCTCAGGCGAAATGATTCTGACTGCAAGATACGCAAGCCCCACGATGATAACCAGCACCGCGCTTACAAGGTGAGGATTCGCCTTTGCCGAAATGAGCTCGAATTTTTTTACCACAGCTTCTTTAAGCATAACAAACAAGATGAGCACGCCAATCATCACCACCCCCATGCCCAGCACATACGTCAGAATGTAAAAAATAGCATTGTGAAAATTATTCACTGCCCCCGACATCAATATCGGAGCAACCACTGTTGGGCAGGGAAGCAGGCCGCTGATAACGCCCACGATTGCCGACCGCTTCAGACTGTTGTCAGGCACAATCTTATCCCGGCTGGCATGAAAGAGCCCCCGCTCTTCATGGCTGTGCCTGTGATGCAGCAGCAGATACATTCCAAAGACAAGTATGATAACCGGACCAGCCCATGACAACGCCTCGTGAAGGTGTTCCGTAATTTCCGATGAAAAAATATACCGCAGCAGCAGGGCGATGATTACCAGCAGCAGAAAATGCGAAACCAGCAGGCTGATGCCGAGCATCAAGATGTTCCGCAGGCTCAGCTTCTCGCCAATGAGGTATGCCGCTATAAATGACTTTCCATGACCGGGCTCCAAGGCATGCAAAGCGCCCAAAATGAAAGTAGAACCATAGGCAATGGAAGTGTTCACTTGATTAAAGAAGGGACGTAAAATTAACATAAAGGCATTATCCAATTTAACCCGGGCGTGGGCCTTCTGCCCCGCCAGGATTCAGCATATCTTTGCATCCATGCATAAGGAAAGAAGGCTGTTGCACAATATTTATGACGGCAGGGTGCTGAAGCAACGGATGCTGGAGAGCAATGAAAAGCGCATCACCCTTTCATTCTATAAATACTGGCGAATCAAGAATCCGAGTGAGTTGCGCGACAAGCTTTTTCTTGCATGGTCAGCTTTGGGCGTGATGGGGCGGGTGTACGTTGCGAAGGAAGGCATCAATGCCCAGCTTAGCGTTCCAGAAAAAAATCTGAATTTGTTCAGGCAACAATTTGAACAGACGTCCGGTGACTTACAGTGGCCCAATGGCATCCGGCTGAATTATGCCGCTGATAATAACGGAAAATCATTCTTTAAGCTGAAAATCAAGGTGCGTGATAAGATTCTGGCTGACGGATTGAACGATGAAACATTTGATGTGACCGATGTGGGCAAGCACCTGTCAGCCGAAGAGTTTAACCGTCTCACCGACCATCCGGATACGATTTTGATTGATATGCGCAACCACTACGAAAGCGAGGTGGGGCATTTTGAAGGCGCTATTTTGCCGGATGCCGATACGTTCCGCGATGAGCTGAAGATGGTGGAAGGAATGCTGCAGGGCAATGAGGATAAAAACATCGTGATGTACTGCACAGGCGGCATCCGATGCGAAAAAGCAAGCGCCTGGCTGAAGCATAAGGGCTTCAGAAAGGTGTATCAGTTAGAAGGCGGCATCATCAGCTACGCAAGACAGGTGAAGGAGCAGGGATTAAAAAACAAATTTCACGGAAAAAATTTCGTCTTTGACGAGCGGCTGGGCGAGCGTATTACCGAGGAAGTAATCAGCCGATGCCATCAGTGCGGCAATCCCAGCGACCGCCATACCAACTGTGCCAATGAAGGATGTCACCTCCTTTTCATTCAATGCGATGAATGTGCCGGCAGGTTTGAAAACTGCTGTTCGGAAAAATGCCGGGAGTTTATTCACCTGCCTCAAGAGCAGCAGCAAGAATTAAGAAAGGGAGTGAAAAAGGGAAGGAATGTCTTCAGGAAAGGAAGGATGCCGGCTTTCCACCATTAACCTTATCTTTCGCCTATGCCTAAATACAAAATTGAATTTGACGCCAACACCTGCATCGGTTCGATGAACTGTCTTTCTGTCGCTGGCGATATTTTCGGAGAAGACGAAAATAATTTTACCGTTCTGAAAAATGCCCGGCTTAACGAATCGTCCGGAAAATGGGAGCTGATTATAGGCGAGGACTTGGTTGAAAGGGCGCGGGAAGCTGAAAGCCACTGCCCATCCCTGTCAATCACTGTTTCGGAAATTCCGGATTAGTTTCCGGTTTAGTTTTCGTGCCTGTTTTTTCAGCCAGCCTCCACATGAAAAACGCAATCACCACCACTATCACGATGATGGCTCCCTGCAGCATGGGATTTACGCTATCGGGAAAAATTTTTCTGATGAATGAATCCAGTAAAAGACCGCACGCCAGCCCCACCGTAAAAGTGAAAAAGCCGAACAGATATTTTTTTACCGCCAACACATTCAGATGATGTAGTTCCATCCGTGCAGGTCGGGCGCCCGTCCGGTACGGATGTCAGAGAGCTGCTGCTTCACTCTTAGCATGAAGCTGTTTTCATCCAAGGAAGGCAGGTCATAATCTTTCCCATAGATGCCGATGGTTTTGATGGGCACTACGGTAGCTGCGGTTCCGGCTCCGAATGCCTCTTTCAGCAGTCCCTTTTTAATTCCATCTCTCACTTCGGCTATGCTCACTTTTCTTTCCTCGTAAGGAACATTCATGTCACGCGCCAGCTCCAGGATGGATGCCCGGGTAACGCCATCGAGAATGGCTGTTGAAAGCGGTGGTGTGACCAGCGTTCCGTCAAATACAAACATCAGATTCATCGTACCGGCTTCGTCAAAGTATTTATGTTCTTTGCTGTCTGTCCACAACACCTGGTCGTACCCCTGTTTTTTTGCAAGATAAGAGGGGTAAAATGCTCCTCCGTAATTTCCCCCGCACTTGGCATAACCGGTACCGCCTTCGGCAGCGCGAACGAACTCCGTTTCAACTTTTACCCGCAGCGGTTTTGAGTAATAAGGACCTACCGGTGAAGTGACGATGATGAATTTATATTTCGAGGAAACCTTTACACCCAGTCTTTCCTCTGAGGCGAAAACGAAGGGGCGGATGTACAGCGAGGCTTCTTCATCTTTCGGCACCCATTGTTTGTCAATCTCAATGAGCTTATGCAACCCTGTGATGAAAAGGTCTTCCGGCACGAGTGGCATGCACAGCCGCTGCAACGATTTGTTGAATCGCTCAAAATGCTTGTCAGGGCGGAAGAGGGAAATCCGGTTATCTTCCATTCTGAAAGCTTTCATGCCTTCAAAAACGGTTTGTCCGTAGTGTAATCCGAGCGTGGCTGGGCTGAGCGACAGGTTTCCGTAAGGGACAATCTGCGGCTCTTTCCAGTCTTCATCGGTATAGTCAACAACAAACATGTGATCAGATATGTACTTGCCGAATTCCAGATTTTTAAAATCCACCGTCTTGATACGTGAGCGGGCGGTTTTTTTGATAGTGATTTCCATTGTGGCAATCATCATAATTAGATTTACATCTTTTAAAAATAAAGGTTGTTTTTTGCAGTTACCATTTCAGGTAAAATAATGCGGAAAAATCTTCACGTAGCTAAAATAACCAAATCCCGTTACACTCACGCTTCTGCAATTCACACCCGCATTTACGCACCTGCTCCTGCTCAATTTGCGGAGAGAGAGGGATTCGAACCCTCGGTCCGCCTAAGGCGGACAACGGTTTTCGAGACCGCCCCGTTCGGCCACTCCGGCATCTCTCCTGGCGGAATCAAAGTTAGAAATAAGAAGCCAGTTAATACCACCAGTTAATAAGAGAACTTCACTTTGGCGGTGTAGAGCTCGTCTGCCGATGTTGCAAGGTGCAGTTTGCCGCTAAGCATTCCATTCTGTGCGTCATAATTCAGCGAAGAAAACCAAAACTTGATTGCCTTTTGAAAAAGAGGAACGTTGGTTTTCAGGATGATGAAAACATGTTGAAGCGTATCATCGGCAATTGAAAATTTCCATTCCGTTTTGTCAAATAGCAGTGCTTCAGCCGGGATATTCAGTTGACTGAAACCCTTTTCATTGAAGCTGCTGAAAACAAGATGATGCAGCTCAATCAGCAATTCTTTTTTCTCAGCGGGGAAAACAAAAGGAATGGAAATCCCGCCTGTCCTCGGCTTGGGCGACCAATGCGGCATACGGTTGCTTCCCTCGCGGAAAAGCCCGAACACCCATGTTTTTGAATTGGGTTCAATATCCGTATCGGGATGAACATTCAGCCACCAAAGCCATTCGTAAGGATGTATTTCAGGATGGCAATGATGATTGCAATCGGAAACAAAGGCGCCATATACCCCCACCGTGAATTGCTCATCACCGAAATGATGATGTTTTGTGGCGGTGTTGCCGGCAATAACGGGATAAACCAGTTCATTAATCATGGAGCGGTAATGCCGTGGCGGAGAGAGTTCACAGTGAAGGTGATATGCGTTTAAGTCCGTATCCTCATCGGGATAAATAAAGGGGGGCTTGGTGTAATTGTGATACTTCTTCTTTTTTCTGCCGATTTCTTTTTGGCGGGCATGCCCCTGAAATGATAGATCAATGTAGCGCTTCAGGTGAGGT
>DATLYB010000342.1:0-7613 GCA_035575215.1 Chitinophagales bacterium | reverse complement strand
TCACCTCTCCTTGCGCACATCTGAGGCTAAGCAACAAAATCACACTGGGCAGGGAAAATCAATTCAATACGGTAGTCCCTGCTGAAGTGGTAGTGTTCGTTGAGAATGAAGCATCCATCGAGCAAGGCTCCCGCGTCACGGCTGATATATTCGTGCACAACGGCAAACTCACCGTGCAGCAGACAAATGCACTGAAGCCCAACCGGATGACCGGGCAATTCATCGCACGCGAAGTGGAAGCGCGCGACTTCACCTACTGGTATTGGAACAACACCTGCAGCAGCTCCTGCCTGCCACCGGCTGCCAAACTCAGCAGCGATGAGAAGGAGGTGCAACCTCCCGCGTCAAGTGAAATCATGCTCCGTGCTTTTCCGAATCCTTTCAGCGAAAAGCTGACCATCGAATTCACCTTGGAAACCGACTCGCACACAAAGCTTGAGATTTTCAACGTCAGCGGACAGCGCCTGGCACTCCTATTTGAAGGCAATGTAAAAGCAGGTAAAGTACAGAGGATGGAATTTAGCTCAGACCAATCCGGTGATGGCATGCTGATTTACCGCCTGCGTACGGAAAAAGCAGAATATTACGGAAAAGCTATGATGGCAAAATAAGGTTATCCCGAGATTTTCACCTATTTCTGTTTCTCCTTTGTCTTGCAGCGTTAATTTGGAATAGTTTAAAATCGTGATAGATATGAAAGGCAAAGGGGTGCCAAAGTGCCATGGTGTGTTGGCTGCTTTTGGTTTTGTCTTTTTGATTATTTACGTCTTTACTGCTTTTTAATGTCTTCCATTTCCACTCTTTGCTTGAGATGGATGTTTCCTAAATTTTTTTATTCGTACCGCAGTCATGGCATTATCATTGAAAAAGAAATCCTGTGAAATTTTTAAGAAGGGACTCATCGAGATGAATTTTCAAAGAGTGTATCTAAGCCGCTAACTTTGCCATCTTCCCTGCAGAAACAATAAACATATCTCTGTGAATTAAGCATCGCTAAGGGTTTGCGGCTGTCAGGCATTTAAGGGTTATCATTGCAGATTAATAATTACTATCCCTGAATGGCAAAGAAACAAGAACAAAAAAAAGAAGAAACCAACGGTCATAACACCGAGATAATGAACGGCAACGAACTGAACGGGAATGGAAACGGCAACGGACACCTCCAGAAAGTCATTCCCGTTTCGGGGATGTACAAGGACTGGTTTCTGGATTACGCCTCTTATGTGATTCTGGAGCGCGCAGTGCCGCATATCCATGACGGCTTGAAGCCCGTGCAGCGCAGGATACTCCACTCGCTTTATGAGTTGGATGATGGGCGCTTTCACAAGGTGGCGAACGTGATTGGCAACACGATGAAATATCACCCGCATGGCGATATGTCCATCGGGGATGCGATTGTGCAGCTGGGGCAGAAAAACCTGCTGCTCGACACGCAGGGTAACTGGGGGAATATCTACACCGGAGATGGCGCTGCCGCTCCGCGCTACATTGAAACGCGGCTCTCCAAGTTTGCACTCGATGTGGTGTTCAACCCGAAAACTACCGAGTGGCAGGCATCTTATGACGGGCGTGCAAAGGAACCTGTTACGCTTCCGGTGAAATTTCCATTGGTGCTGGCGCAGGGAGCCGATGGCATTGCGGTCGGTCTGGCATGTAAAATCCTGCCTCACAATTTCAACGAACTGATTGACGCCAGCATCAAAGTGCTGAAGGGAAAGAAACCGAAAATCCTGCCCGACTTCCCCACAGGGGGGCTGGCTGATTTCAGCGACTATAATGATGGCGAACGGGGCGGCAGAATCAAAGTGCGCGCGCGCATCAAAGAGGTGGACAAGAAAACGCTCCTCATCACCGAAATCCCGTTTGGCACCACGACCATGTCGCTGGCTGACTCGATTGTGAAAGCCAATGAGAAAGGCAAAATCAAAATCAAGAAGGTGGAGGACACTACGGCTGAAAACGTGGAGATTTGGATTCATCTGGCGCCCGGCACTTCTCCCGACAAGACCATTGACGCGCTCTACGCCTTCACCGACTGCGAGGTTTCCATTTCACCCAACACCTGCGTAATTGAAAACGATAAGCCGCGCTTCATGGGCGTAAGCGAGATTTTGCAGCTGTCCACGCAGCGCACGCTCGATTTACTGAAACGCGAACTGGAAATCAAAAGGCATGAGCTGGAAGAACAGTGGCATTTTCTTTCGCTGGAAAAAATCTTCATCGAAAAACGAATTTACCGCGACATCGAAGAGTGCGAAACATGGGAAGCCGTGATTGCCGCCATTCGCAAGGGATTGAAACCGTACCTGAAAAAACTGATTCGGGAAGTGACGGATGATGACATCACGCGCCTCACGGAAATCAAAATCAAGCGCATCTCCAAATATGACAGCAAAAAGGCAGACGAAGACATTAAAAAACTGGAGGAGGAGCTTGCGCAAACCAAACATCATCTCGCCAACCTCACGGATTATGCGATAGACTACTTCACCCGGCTGAAAGAAAAATACGGCAAAGGGCGCGAGCGCAGAACGGAAATCCGCGCGATGGAAGTGATTAACGCCACCGAAGTGGCGATGGAAAACGTGAAGCTCTACATGAACCGCGAAGAGGGCTTCATCGGCTGGGGATTGAAAAAGGATGAATTCGTCACCGATTGCTCCGACATTGATGACATCATCGCCTTTTGCGCTGACGGAAAATTCAAAGTGGTGAAAAATGCCGAGAAGGTGTTCATCGGCAAAAACATCATCCACGCTGCGGTGTGGAAGAAGGGCGATGAGCGCACGGTGTATAACTGCATCTATAAGGATGGCGCATCCGGGAAGAGTTTTGTAAAGCGCTTCAGCGTGACGGGCGTCACGCGCGACAAGGAATATGACGTCACCAAAGGCACGCCCGGCTCGAAGATTCATTATCTCACCGCCAATCCGAATGCCGAATCGGAAGTGGTGACGGTGCGCTTGGATTCACGCTGCTCCGCCCGCATCAAGGAATTCGATTTTGATTTCGCCACCCTTGAAATCAAAGGCAGGGGGGTGCTGGGCAATACGCTCACCAAATATCCCATCCGGAAGGTAGAAAAGAAATCAGGCGGACACTCCACGCTGGGCGGAATCAACATCTGGTACGATGATGCCGTAGGTCGTCTGAACACCGATGAGCGCGGCAGGCTGCTCGGCAATTTCACGGGCGATGACCGCATCCTTACCATTTACAAAGACGGGACGTTTGAACTGACCACCTACGATTTGTCCAACCGCTATGAACCGAACGAAACGCTGATTGTAGAAAAGTTTAATCCTGCAAAACCCGTGGCAGCCGTGTATTTTGACGGGGAAAAGAGAAATTATTTCGTGAAGCGGTTTTTGATTGAAACAAAAACCGTTGGCGAGAAATTCAAGTTCATCAGCGAAGCGCCCTTCACCAAACTGCTGGTGGTTTCCACCGGAAAAAATCCGACCGTAGAAGTTTCCACCAGGCGCGGCAAAGAAATGGTGAACATTGACGAGTTTATTGACGTGAAGGGATGGAAGGCGCTGGGCAACCGGATTAGCATGAACAAGGTGACGGGGGTGAAACTGGTGAGTGAGGAAGCTGTGGAAAGCAGGCAGGAAACAGGAGAGAGAAGTCAGCAGGAAGAAGCTGCGGGTCACCGGTCGCGGGTCGGGGAAAAGACTGTGGAGGGAGATTTGTTTTCGCAGAAGGAAGAGGTGGTGGTGAGGGAAGAAAAAAAGAAGGAGCCTGCTTCTGCGAAGCAAAACGAAGCGAAGCCGCAGAAAAAGGAGAGTAAAAAAACGGCTGAGGCAAAAACTCAGTCAAAGCAGAAACCTGCATCCGAAGGCAACCCTAAAACGAAAACAGAATCAAAAGTTGGCGGCAAAATAGAAGTCGGGTCCGCGCTCGAATGGGATTTCGGCAAGCCGCCCGCAAAATTTGCTGTTAAGAAAAAGCAGAAAGTAAAGAAGGGGCAGGTGAGTTTGTTTTGAGGGTTATCCATCCCCCTGCTACCGTATCAACTGAAAATAGCCCCTCCCCAGGGTGACGCCATATTTGTCAGAAGTAATCTCAATCTGGCACAGGTAGTCGTCAGCGGGCATCATTTTTCCTTTGTAAGTTCCATCCCATCCGATGTTCATATCATTGCTTTCAAAGAGCAGACTGTTTGAAAAAGTATCGAAAATCTTCATCCTGAATGTGCTGAAACAAACTGCGGAGACGTAAAATAGGTCATTGATGCCATCACCGTTGGGTGTGAATGCCTGAGGTATCATGTAAAGCGGAGTATGCCATCCTTCTACTGTAACGCTGCGCTCGCGGGTTGTGTCTGACAGGATGGTTACGAAATAAGTTGTGGCGCTGCTGTCGGGAACGCTGGCGATGGTGATGCGCTGCGTGGTGTCGCCCGTTGGACTCCAGAGGTATCGGGCATTGCTGACGCCCGCATCCAAAATCAGCGTTTGACCGCAGGTGACCAGTAGCCGTTGATTGAAATAGTATGTTTTCGATAGATCCGCAATAATGGTATCAAGACGCATGGGGTTGCCCGGATGGGGACGACTGTCAGGCGCATCTTTCTGGCAGGAGCATAGCAAAGAGACCGCGAATGTGATATAACAAGCGTACCGCATCAGTTTTCAATTTGAGATTTTTTCCCGCCTGTTGTGAAATGGACGCGAAACGTCATTCGCAGGAATGAATCGGGACGGTAAATTTCCTTTGATACTGTGCCGCCCGCTTCCATCGTCAACTGAAAATGGGTGAACAGGTCAGCGCCAATCATGCCGCAGAGTCTTTTGTTCTGATAATAAGTTCCAAACAGCAGCCTGCTCCTCAACAGGCTTACCGTCACGCGCGGGTCAGCGCGGTGCATCAAAAATCCTTGCGTCCGGTAAACCAGGGAAGGTGTGATAACCGCTTTGTCTTTGATGTTGAAATGAAAACCTCCTGCCAGTTGAAAATATACCGGGCTGGGCTGGCGCTCACCGATGTGACTCTCACTGCCGCGCGTAAGGTTATTGACGCTGATTCCCGCGAAATAATTTTTCCCGTTATACCAAGCGCCCAGATTCAGGGGACCGAATCGTGCCGCCTCGGATTCATAGAAATAGCCGTTCAGATATTGTTCATCGAGATAGCGTGTTCCCGCTTCTCCGAATGGGAAATAAGCCGTGTCGGCATAATGATAATACGCATTGTGGAGATAATAAATGGCGGAGCTGTATTTTTCATAAACCGCCCCCATTGAAATTCCAAAGCTGATATTTGATTCGTTCTTCCATTGATATTTCAGGGAGCCTGCGATGCCGGTCGTATGCCTTCTGCTGTTGTTGAAAGCGCTGGAGTTTTTCAGCAAATAATACGCGCCCACACCGGCAGCCAGCGACTTCTTAAACGGCATGGGCAGAAAATCATAGCTTACTTTGACGTTGTCATCTGAAGGAGCGGTGGTAAGGTCGGCTGTGAGATTATGCCTGCGGTCTTCGCCCGCCAGCGCGGGGTTTTCCCACAAATTGATAATCGCGTAATTCCAAAAATCCGGATTGTTGGCGATGACACGCCTTGCCCGCCTTTCCTGACGCTTATGCTCCTTTTGCGCGAATGCGTCATCCGGAAAGACTGTTGCAGCAAAGAAAAAAATCAGGAGGGCGGCTCGCATCAGATGAATATGGGTCGAATCTACAAAAAAAGAAATTACTGGACTATTCAGATAAATTATCATGAAGATGCATGAAAAACGAAAGCGATAATCTATAAGTGGTGTAAGATTCGTTCAGTAGATTTAACTTTAAAACCGATTGCCTTATCGAAAGCTGCCACTATGACCACCCTCACCGCCCCCGTTGAAAAAACTTCCATGCCGATGACAGACGCCCACCGCGAGTTCATCGCGCAGATGATGAATCCATGGAAGTTCCGCTACTTCACTCTTCGCAAGGTGCCCCTCGGATTGATAGCAGGCATGCGGCTGAAGTATGTTGACCTGCAGCGATGCCAGGCCACCATTCCCTACCGATGGATTACTACCAATCCCTTCAGGTCAACCTACTTTGCGGCATTGGCGATGGCGGCAGAACTTTCCACCGGCACGCTCGCGCTGCTTTCGGTTTACAAAAGAAATCCTTCGGTGGCGGTGATTATTGTCGGCATGGAAGCGCAGTTTATCAGGAAAGCAACGGGGTTAACAACCTTCACCTGCGAGGAGGGACATAAGCTTTTCACTGCCGTGGAGCGGACGATAGCTACCGGAGAGGCGGTGGTGGAAAAAGTGCTCACCACCGGCAGGGCGGAAGACGGCACGGAAGTGGCGCGGTTCATATTCACCTGGTCGTTCAAGAGAAGGGGATGAGATTTTCCTCTTTAACGTTGTTACTCGCCAGCGAAAAACAACAAGATTCAGCAATAAGATAGTTTTGCTTGTTGATGAGAAAAGCCTGGCTTCCGGTCGCGTTAGTTGCAGCGCTTGTCGTTGTCACTATCGCGTACATCCGGCTGGTTTTGATAATGTCGAACAATCGTCCGGTTTATGATGCTCTTCCGCAAACGGTTTCCATCATTTTTGAATTCAGAAATCCAAGCAAGGGGATTGAAAATATTTCGGGTTCAGCCTTCCATGAACACTTGAAGGAAGCGGCTTTTTTCAAAAAGCTGCTCAGTCACCTTGCCGAAATAGACACATTCATGAAATCGGGCGCTGCTGACAACGCATACAGCACATGGGAAAACAGCACGCTTGTTGCCAGCATGAGCATCACCGGACGGGATGAATTCGATTACCTGTATGTGCTGAAAAAGGAGCGTTATACAGAAAAGATGTTCATGCAGTTTGCAGAAAACGTGAAAACCAAAATGAGCGTCACCGAGCGGGCGTTTCGTGATGCAACGATTTATCAGATGAATCCGGGCAATGCCGAAAGTCTGCTGACATGCGCATTTGCAAACGGATTGCTGCTTGCCAGCCACACGGCATCCCTGGTGGAAGACGCCATCATTCAACTGCAGGAAAAAAATTCTTTATTGATGGATAAAGGTTTCAGCGAAGTATATGAACTGGCAGGCGAAGATGCTGATGTGGTGCTGTTCATAAATTTATCGAACCTCGGCAAGTATGAGCCGCTGCTGGTGAATGAAGAGCAAAGTGATTTCTTCAAATCAATCGGGCAGTTCGGCAACTGGATGGAATTGGATATAAAGGTTAAGGACAACTCCTTCATGATTAACGGATATACCAGCGCCCGCAGGGAAAAAACGTTTCTTGCAGGGTTTACCAGCGAGCCGTCAACACAGGTGGAAATCACGCATGTGCTTCCCCACAACACCGCCCTTTTCTTTTACTATGCAGTAACTGACTTTGATTCCTTTATGGAGAAACGAGGAAAATCATTCACGCCTGAAATGGAAAATTTCCGTAACTGGATTAGCAACGAATGGTGCTGGGGAATGTTGGAGCCTTTGAATGCCAATTATCAGGGCGATGCATTTCTTGTCGTACGCGCCATTGACCCTGAGATAGCAGCGCAGAGCCTTGCTGAACAGGCACGCCTTTTCGGTGATGACCTTCATCTTGAAGAGTTCAAGACATTTCCCATCGGACAATTGTCGCTGAATGACGA